>NZ_JAKDUI010000136.1 GCF_030457785.1 Psychrobacter sp.
CATTGAATTGGCCAAAGCGATTCGTTATCGGTGAGATTAAAAAGTATTAATGAGATTACGTTCTTTAAGGAACATTATTATGCCCAAACTATCCAGTTTCTCTAATCATCCAAACCTCACGTCCCAAAAAACCTCTAAACGCCCAGCAACTGGAAAAGTTTTGCTGAGTATTGCTGTGGCTTCTATTTTGAGTAGCACGGCTATCGCTGCTGAGGGTGATGAGGTAGTGGCGCAAGGAGCGACTGAACAAGAAGCGTTGCCGTCGACGACACTTGATACTATCGTCGTGCGTGCAGCGAGGGAAGAGCTCGAACAAGCGGCAGGGCTGTCAATCATCAGTGAAGATGCCATCGAAAAAGCATCAGTATCTAATGATATCTCAGAAATTGTACGTAAGATGCCAGGTGTGAACCTGTCAGGATCGTCAACATCAGGTCAACGTGGTAACCAACGTCAAATCGACTTGCGTGGTATGGGTCCGAATAACACGCTTATCTTGATCGATGGTCGTCCTGTCACTTCTCGTAATTCCTCACGACCGAGTCGTGGTAATGAGCAAGACACGCGTGGTGACTCGCAGTGGGTACCACCAAGTGCTATTGAGAGTATCGAAGTATTGCGTGGTCCTGCTGCGGCTCGTTATGGTTCTGGTAGTATGGGTGGTGTGGTTAATATCATCACTAAGAGCCCGACTGAGCCAGAGTTTTCTATCAGTGGTCACTATGAGCTGCCAGAAAACGACTTAGAAGGCAGCAACTGGCGTACCAACATCAATATGGCGGGTGCGTTGACCGATAAACTATCTTCTCGTACCACGCTAGGTTACCACGATAGTGAAGCAGATGATCCATATATTAATGAAGCTGAAGCGCTAGATGACTCAGTAGCAGCAGGTACTGAAGGGGTCGAAAATATCGATGCGCGTCAGCTGTTTGAGTACGCCATGGATGCGATGAATACAGTCGGTGTTGAGGTCAATTATAGCCGTCAAGAAAACCATTGGGCGGGTGACTCATTGTTCCAATCAGTGAATGAAACGTTGGTAGATGAACTAGAAGGCGAAACAACCAACAAGATGCAGCGTTACGGTGCTGCCTTCACACATCGTGGTGAGTACGATGATGTCAGCAGTAATAGCTTTATCGAATTCACTCGCACAGTGAATGAGCGTTTGGGTGAAGGTTCTGCTGGTGGTGGCGAAGGCCAGATTTCGATACCTGATGAAGGAGAAGACTTTGAATGGATAGAGGCAACCTATGACACGCTAAATGCCAAATCAGAGTGGGATATTTATTTCGATCGTCATACCTTGACCGCTGGTGTTGAGTTCCGCGGTGAAAAGCTGGATAATCCTGTGGTATCTGATATGACATTTGACGAAGGTTTTGAGTTTGGTGATGTAGAAACCGACCCTGAAAAACGTGACCCTACCTCAGATGCTTATCTTGTGGGTGCGTACTTAGAAGACAATTACCAGATCACGCCTGACTGGTATATCACGCCAGGTGTTCGCTTTGACCAGCATAGTGAGTCAGGTGGTAATTGGTCACCTAGTGTCAACACCACGTGGCACTTTAGCCCTGATTGGTCAGTGAAGGCGGGTGTCAGTCGTGCATTTAAAGCACCATCGCTATACCAGCTTGACCCAAATTATATTTACTATACCCGTGGTAATGGCTGCCCATCTTGGGTGCCTAGTGAGGAAAGAGGTTGTCAGGTCTTAGGTAACCCTGACCTAGAAAATGAAACGTCTTGGAATAAAGAGCTGACCTTTACCTATGATGATGGCACTGGACTCAATGCTGGTTTGACTTATTACCACAATGCCTATGATAACCGCATTGGTGCTGGTACGGATCGTGTGGCTGTCGATACAGCGACCAATCGTTCTATCTTCCAATGGGACAATCAAGGTGAAGCAATTGTCGAAGGTTTAGAAGGCTTTGTACAAGTACCAGTCACTGACGATGTAAGATGGTCTTCGAATATCACTGGTAACATCCGCTCAGAGCGAAAAGACAATGGCGAGCCGTTATCATTAATTCCTAAGTTCACGGTAAATACTGGTGTCGATTGGGATGTGACGCCTCAGTGGAATGCAGGCTTTGATGTGAGCTACTATGGTACGATTGAAGCCCCTACGCTTTCAGTTACGACGGGAGAGGGTAATGGTGACCCGTTGCTTGATCGTGAGCCATATGCCATTGCTAACGTCAGCACTCGTTATAATATGACCAATGGCATCACAGTTGGTGCTGGTGTGAAAAACGTATTTGACACCGGTGTTTATCGCGAAGGTACTGCTACGAATGCTGGCGCACGCACTTTTAACGAACCTGGTCGTAGTTATGTGTTTGATGTGAGTGTTGATTTCTAATACGTTGATATTTAGCATCTAGTCACAGTATTTGTTCCACAAAAAAGGTCTAAGCTAATAGCTCAGACCTTTTTTGTTTGTGCTGTCTTAGGACGTGTCATCAATTAACACATTCAATCATTTAGTGGTCTTAAAATGGCTAAATTTTGCTACTCATCGTTAAAAATCTTGTGAATATAGCTATATGCCCTGCAATTTTCTCCTTGATCATCGGAAATTTATCTCATTTCAAGCACATTTAAAGGTGACTGTTCGAATTGAGGACACGCCCTAATAGCACTGTAGCGATTTCAAAATACTTTAGGGCGTGTTGAATATTCAACACGCCCTAATTATGAGCAAAAAAACAGACAGCATTAAATGGTATCAATAATCACTGGGCGCCCTTGATGATTGAGGACAGTCACATCGACGTCATACAGCTCCTTTATGGTCTCTTGGGTAATGACATCGGTAGGGCAACCTGTCGCCATCACTTGACCTGTCTTCATCATGACCACCGTATCAGCAAACTGTGCAGCTTGATTGATATCGTGCAGTACAATGACGACGGTTTTATGCTGAGACTGACTTAACTCACGTAGCTCACGCATCAACCGTCCAGCATGGTACATGTCCAGATTATTCAATGGTTCATCAAGCAGTAAATACGGCGTATCTTGGCAGACAATCATCGCGATCAGTACGCGTTGGCGTTGACCACCAGATAGTGTCGATAGAAAACGATCGGCCAATAGCTCCAGCTCAAACCGTTCGATAATCTCATTAACCTTTTGCTGATCGTTAGCAGTCGGTTGCCCTTGGTGATAGGGGTAGCGTCCAAACATCAGCAGCTCATGCACGCGCAGTCGACCTTGTACGTGGTTGTCTTGACCTAACATCGCTACTGTCTTGGACAGTGTCCGAGCATGACAGCTGACAATGTCATGTTCGTCAAAGCTCACTTGACCTGATTGTAGTGGTTGTAGACGAGCCATGACTGAAAACAAAGTGGACTTGCCAGCACCATTGGGTCCTATCAAAGCAATGACTTGCCCGCTCGGCAGTGACAAGGTAATGTCATGTAGGATTTGCTGCTTACCAATGCGGTGCGAAATATTATCGAGTGTAATCATAGTAATTTTCGTCTTTAGAAAGTTCTAATTGCTTAGTTTTTGTATTGATTATTGACGGTTTTGAGTGGTGAAGATCAATAATAAGAATACCAAACCACCAACCAATTCAATCACGACCGACAGTACCCCAGCCATGCCCAAGACTTGCTCAAACACAGTTTGACCGAGTACCAAGCAAATCATAGCGACTAAGCTCACCAAAATGAGGCGTTCGCTATGGTACATATGGCGAGCGATACGGTTGGTCAAGGCGCAGACGAGTAATCCAAAGAAAGTCACTGGACCGACCAGTGCTGTTGCAGTAGCGACTAACACTGCTATGACCGTCAATAACCCAAAGGCGAGACCTTGATAGTTGATACCAAGGTTGATGGCTTGCGGCTTACCGAGCATCAATACATCACACTGATAGCGCCAGCGCCATATAACGATAGCACTAATCGCACAAATCGCTAGACTGATACCGAGCAACTGAGGGTTGACTGTGTTGAACTGGGCGTAACTCGCGGACTGTACGACGACAAAATCATCAGGACTAATCAATCGTGAAATCAGCGCGGACAAACTACGGAATAACACACCAAAGATGACGCCGACTAGTATCAATCGCGTTAAGTCTTGACTACTTTTAGAAAAGAGTAGGCGAAATAGTAACAATGACGCCCCAAACATTAAGACAATCTCAAGCGTGAACTTAGTAATGGGATGAATACTGCTAAAGCTCATCGCGCCCAAAGAGAACACCAGTAAGCTTTGTAATAATATATATAGTGAGTCAAATCCCAATAGAGAAGGTGTCAGAATAGGGTTGTGGGTTAAAGTCTGAAACAACAAAGTCGACACACCGATGGCATAGCCGACCACCATTAATGCCAGCAGTTTTTTGCCGCGTAACGGCAGCGCAAAATCCCAATAGCCATTGACATTTAATGTCAAAAATAAAACCATTGAGAGTAGCAATATAAAGGCGGCAATCGATTTGGGATGATTGACTATCCACGTCCAAACTTGCACTAAGCGAGAGTGCTTAGCCGTATTTATGCCATGACTATTGGTCGTCATATCAGGCTCTCTAGGCCCGTGATGTGTAGCGCGACGCTTAGACGATGAGAGCATACGTTAATCCTATAGTATCAATGGTACCAATAGTATCAAGAGTGTCAGTCACTCACTCACTGGCTAGGAATCTTATTGTTCAGCAGGAGCACGCAATAATAACCATAAGAACAGTACAGTGCCGACCACACCAAAAATAGTCGCAACAGGCACCTCAAACGGATAGCGGATAGAGCGGCCGATAATATCGCAGAGTAGGACTGCTGATGCACCGAGTAGTGCAACTGCAGGCAAGCTACGACGTAGCTTATCTCCCATCAGTCGGCTGACGATATTGGGCACGACTAGACCGACAAAAGGAATCATACCGACGGTCACGACGACGACGGCGCTCATCATGGCGACCATGCCGACACCCAACCACGTCACTTGGCGTTTACTAACGCCCAAATTCAGCGCGATATTATCACCTAAGCCCACAATGGTTAACTTGTCAGCAATGATATAAGCCAACACGCAGAGTCCACCAGTGAGCCACAGCAGCTCGTACCGACCCGCTAGCACCCCCGAAAAGTCACCAAATTGCCACACACTGAGCATCTGTAATGTTTCGGTTTGATAAGCGATAAAAGTCGTCACGGCATCAATAATGCCGCCGAACACAATACCAATCAGCGGAATCATCAAAAAGTCTGTCGGTGGAATACGGTGAATCAGCAGCATGAATATCATCATGCCAAATACCGCTGCGATAGTAGCGACGCCCATCTTGATAAAGAGCGCACTGGCAGGAAATAACAAACTCACGACGAGTAACCCCAAAGCAGCACTTTGAGTCGCACCGACCATAGAAGGCTCAACAAAACGGTTTTTTAGCACCACTTGGATAATCATCCCCGCTACCGCCATCGAAATACCTGTCAAGATAATCGCAATAGTGCGTGGTATGCGGCTGACAAAGAGCAAGGAGCTATCGGAGTTGGCGCTATGGCTGATAAGGCTGTGAAAGATACCGGACCACGAAAAATCTGCCACGCCGATAGATAGGCTCAATAACACCAAAAGCCCCATAATAATGAGGCTACCGGTGTTAATGACCCAAGGAGGCATGGCAGCACGGCGCTGTTTGTCATTGGAATAACGGCCACTATCCCGCTGCCACTTTGCACCTTGTGTGGTGGCAGAAGCAGGGGAGGAATGAGTGGCTTTTTCGCTAGCATCAGTACGATGCGAAAATAACGACATAGTGGCTACTGATTTATAGATGTGAAAACTGTCATGAAAGACAGTTGCTCAAACAATGGTGTCGTTTACTGAGCAATTGCGTTTATTGAGCATTGGTAAAAGCATCTCGAACCGTCGTCAAATCCTGCATCCACTGATAGTAACCGCCAAACGCAAGGTAAGAATCCGGGCTTAGATATACCACCTGATCTTGTTCCCAAGCGGTGGTTTGCGCTACTAATGGATTGTCTAGTACGGCTTGCGCACCAGCACTCTCTTCGCCGATAGCTGCACTACGATCAACCACAAACAACCAGTCTGGATTTACTTTTTGTAGATATTCAAACGAGATTGGCTGACCATGACGACCATCTTGGATCTGATCATCAGCGATTGGTATTTCTGCGACATTGTAAATAAAGCCGTAGCGAGACTCAGCGCCGTAGACCGACATTTTATTGCCATTAACCATCACGACCAAGCCATTACCACCATCTTTGGTTACTGCTTTGGTCTCTTCGATTAGGCCATCAATGTCAGCTTGCAACGCTGCTGCTTCTTCGCTTTTACCAAACAATGCACCTAGGTCGTGCAAACGCTGTTTGCTAGACTCATAGATGTTTGCGGTATCCACTGTCATATCAAGTGTGGGCGCGATGCTCGATAACTCATCGTATTTTTCTGCCATGCGCGAGCCGACCAAGATGGCTTGTGGTTGCATCGCGTTCAACGCTTCTAAATCTGGCTCAAACACGGTACCAACGCCTTGTGGTTCAGGCTGATTTTCTGAGCGTAGATTGTCTAACTGCACTTTCCCAGGCATACCATCGACAGCCACATCAAGCGCAGCCAAGTCTTGCATCAAGGTCATGTCATATACCACTAGTGGTGACGGGTTCATCGCCAGATCGACATCACCTCTGGCAGTATCGACGGTGATGGTCTCAACAGAGACGGCGTCATTATTAGCGACATTTGATGAGCTATCAGCGGTTTGGTTTTCGGCTTGAGTTTCTGTTGTTTCAGTGCCACTTGATTCTGGTGAGCTACAGCCTGCCACACCGATACTAGCAATGATCGCAGTTGTCATGGCGGTGAGTAGTGGTCGCTTAAATAAGGTATTAGAGATGCGGGTAGGTAATAGGGTATTAGACATAAGTAACTCGATATATCGCTGGTTGGACAATAGGTAAGTGAAATAATTACCTATATAGAATGAAAAGAAATAAAAAGCGCTTATCTAAAAATAATAGATAATGCTCAATGGTAGTATCGTTGATGGATACTACCAATGACCGTTGTTGTAAATAATAACCTAGCTGTACACGTACAGACCTTTTAGCTAAATCAGAGCATCTATCGTTTATTTTATAAATAACAGAGGCTCTGACTGGCTAAACAAGTAGTATAAATGGCATAAATAGCCAAGGAGCTGCAATGATAAGGCAATTGAGAGTCATTATCAATAAAAATGATAATGATTTTTATTAACTTAGGCAGCTAATTTTGATAAAATCGTCAATAAATGGAAATTAGTGAAGTTTAGTATTGATAATAATTATCGTTTGCATTATTATCAACACCATTCTACGTCAGTTAATAAATATTAGAGTTTTATGAGTTCAACGAATTTAGACACGCCATCCAATAGACTTAAATTCACGGCCGTCGTTGCCGTCGTAGGATTGCATGCGTTGACAGCTGTAGCCTTAGCAGTGGTTAAGACGCCTGAGATAAAAGAAGAGCCTATACAAGAAACACAACCCATAGAAATAGATCTCATCACACCGCCACAGCCACCAGCAGCCGTTGAACCTGAACAGGAGCCGGCTGAGCCTGTGTCCGCTCCAGAGCCAACGCCTGAACCTGAGCCAACACCTGAACCAGAACCAACACCTGACCCAGAACCAACACCTGAACCAGAACCAACACCAGA
>NZ_JAKDUI010000137.1 GCF_030457785.1 Psychrobacter sp.
CTTAATTTCTTGGTCATGGTAAACTCCTATAATTGTGCTTAGTTTACCAAGTTTATCTCTACGGTTTCTTCAGCATAGCTCATATCTTTAGCGCTAGTATTTTTTTATTAAAAAAGACCATAATTAATGCCAAGTTTCACTCGTACTACTTGTTTACCGACAGTCGCCCTACTCTGCGTCAGTGCTTGCCAACCCGTGAATACTGATGCGAGCAGCAACGACACAGAAAACTGGTCTTGCCAGTCCCGAGACACACCTTTCTCTTACAGCGCTTGTCGCATTAATGCAGACGCGCTGACAGATGGACGTTACTCATTACAGTTATTCTGGCAGCAGACAGGCAGCGATCAGCCGTTGCTGACTTTTGATAATTTAATGGCGACATTGCCGGCCGAAAATACGCTGAGCTTTGCCATGAATGCAGGGATGTACAATGAGGACTATGCACCGATTGGCTATACCGTCATTGAGGGTGAAGAAGTACGCTCCTTAAACCTTAAAGAAGGTGGCGGCAATTTCCATCTATTGCCCAACGGCGTACTGTGGTGGGATGAGTCTGGCAATGTGCAGGTTACCGAAAGCCATGCCTTAAACGAGCAGATTAACGATGATGCCGTACAACCATGGTATGCAACCCAATCCGGTCCAATGCTGGTCATTGACGACGAGATACATCCACAGTTCAATCCGGAAAGCACTTCATTGAAAATGCGTAATGGCGCTGGTGTTTGTAGCGATGGCAGCATACAGTTTGTCAACAGCGAACAGCCTGTGAATTTTCATGAATTTGCTACGCTATTCAAAGACGAACTAGGCTGTCCTAATGCATTATTTTTGGACGGTGGTATTGCATCAGCCTTGTATGCACCTAGTATTGATAAGCAGGATAAAAAAGAGATGGGTGTCATGATTGCTGTGATTGAGAACGACAACTAAGACACCCACCTCAACTATATGGCTAATGGCTAATGATGTTAGTAAACGCCAAAAGTGTATTGAAATCACCTCGCCATATAGTCGGTCATCTCTTCGACACCATGAAGCGTCATAGGATACATTTTATGCTCAAACAATTTTTTTATTTCACCGATGGTCTGAGTATATTGCCAGTATGCTGAATTTTCGGGATTGAGCCAAGCCACTTTATCAAAGTGTTCGAGCACTCGTTTTAGCCACACCACGCCTGCCTCATTGTTCATATACTCTACGCTACCGCCCACCGAAAACAGCTCATAAGGCGACATTGAAGCATCTCCCACAAATATAACGCGATACTCACGACCATAAGTATTCAGCAGCTCAAAAGTGGGGGTGGGCGCGCTGTGTCGACGATTATTGTCTTTCCACACATAGTCATAAAGACAGTTATGAAAATAAAAGAACTCTAAGGTTTTAAATTCGTTCTTTGCTGCCGAAAATAACTTTTCCAGTGCTTCGACATGAATATCCATACTACCGCCAACATCAAATAACATCAGAACTTTGACACGATTGCGACGCTCAGCCTGCATATGGATATCTAGCATGCCTTTTTTTGCCGTACGCTTAATGGTCTCATGAATATCTAACTCATCCGCACTGCCCGTTCGAGCAAATTGGCGAAGATTACGTAGTGCCATTTGAATTTGGCGCGTGCCCAGCTGCGTATCATCATCTAGATTGCGATATTTACGCTGTTCCCAGACCTTAGCCGCACTGCGCTTACGTGACTCACCACCGACACGTACTCCTTCTGGGTGATCGCCATAAGCACCAAACGGTGAGGTTCCGCCCGTACCGACCCATTTACTACCACCTTGATGACGTTCTTTTTGCTCTTTGAGACGCTCTTCAAGTGCTTTCATCAACTCCTCAAGCGAGCCATACTTTTTCAGCAGTCGCCGCTGCTCTTCGGTCAGGTTTTTTGGATCGAGCTTCAAATCAAGCCATTCTTTCGGTACGTCTGTTAATTTGGACAATAATTCATCCATATCGAGACTATCTATACCTTCAAAATAATCTGCCATGGCTCGGTCAAATTTATCAAAATGGCGCTCATCTTTGACCATGCACAAGCGTATTAGCCGATACATATCTTCACGACTGGCAAAGGTGGATAACTCAGGGTTTTCAGGATGTGGCTGCATCATCAGCCCTTGATCTAACGCGGCATTTAAGTCGAGTAGCTCACGTGTGCTGACCGGCACGCCGTAAGTTCTTAAGGTGTAGAATAGCTTGATAAACATAAGAGTCGCGTCACTTATTGGCTGAGATGATTAAGGTTTAAAAGCTACGGTATAAGAGCTAAGATATAGAAGCTACGATGTAAAAATCGTATAGGCTTTGATCATAAAATCACGGGCGATCCTTACCCTCAACGCCGCATTATATTGGCAAAACGCTGCAATAAATTCACATCGGCTTCATTTTTCAGTAACGCACCATACAACGGCGGAATTGACTTTTCGCCACGTAAGTTTTCCTCTAGCTCGTTTTGTGCCATATCATCAGCCAACAGCAACGTCAGCCAATCTACTAACTCTGACGTTGAAGGTGGCTTTTTAAGCCCTTGAATACCGCGTAGCTTATAAAAGATATCCAGTGCGTCATTAACCAGTTTTTCTTGGATGTTGGGAAAATGCACCTCGATGATTTGGCGCATGGTTTCTTCCTCGGGGAAGTCAATATAATGAAAAAAGCAACGGCGTAAAAAAGCATCTGGCAGCTCTTTTTCATTATTAGACGTGATAATGACCACTGGACGTTGCTCTGCAGTGATAGTCTCGCCTGTTTCATAGACGTAAAATGACATTTTATCAAGCTCATGTAGCAGATCATTCGGGAACTCAATATCAGCCTTATCGATTTCATCAATCAGTAACACAGTACGCTCAGTGCTGGTAAAAGCATCCCACAACTTACCTGGCTTAATATAATTGCCAATTTCATACACCTTGTCATCACCCAACTGCGAATCACGCAAACGCGATACCGCATCGTACTCATAAAGCCCCTGCTCAGCCTTCGTAGTCGATTTGACATGCCATGTAATCAGCGGCATACCCAAACTTTCTGCTACTTCCTCAGCCAGTAACGTCTTACCAGTACCAGGCTCACCCTTAATCAGCAGCGGCTTTTGTAATGTCATGGCTGCATTGACAGCCAACTGTAAATCGTCGGTAGCGATATAACTTTGCGTACCAGTAAAAGCGGTTTTCGCATTCTTATTTGTGGTCGTCATAAATCAAGTCTCAGTTATTGTTATAGATAAATTAGCTAATGAAGGTTAAAGCACTAACATATAATCGAACAGCATATAATTGAATAGCATAAAACAAGCGCTAATCGTGTTACTTAGGCCGTGTCCTCATTTTAAAAACCAGGTGTTTATTTGCAAATTAGAGTAGCACAGCCTGAAAGATTGCCAAAATACTCATGCGTTCGCAGTTGCCAACAAACAAACTATCCTGCAAACATCATGGATTACAACTGCATGGCTGAATACCGTGATCTATAAATGGTTTGCCCACAAAAAAAAGACACGCTTGGTGTCTTTTTTGAATGAAGCGTGGATAATTGAATTAAGCATAAGCGCAAGTAAATATAAACTCTGAAATCTATAGCACAGGCTTGCTACCTATCAGCTTTATCCCCATCAGAATTTTTAACTAAGATACTGTCTTTTTTCACATCAGTGTCTGTTTCAGGTTTAGCAGACTCAGGTGTTTTTCTCAATAGTTGATCGTCGGTAGGTTGAGTGTTAGCAGGCTGTTTATGCAGATCTTGACTCGCTTGACCTTTGATACTTTCATCTTTTGCTAGATAATTACCGGTGGTCAGCTCTGCCGTCGCCTTCGCATCTTCAGCAGTGTGACTGCGGGCTTTATCTAGGCTAGACTCAAACGCGCTGCGTATGAGCTGCCATATAAACCCAACAAACAGCCCCACGACGAGCACCACCATAATGGGGACCATATTTGCGATTGCGCCAGAGAAATCTTTCATCAAGATGGCATACACCACAGCAATACTAGCGGGGGCAATCGTGCCGGGGTCATCGAGAGCATTACTTGGTGCCAGCAAGACAGCAAACAATAGCATCCAACTCATGCCGCCTAACGGACGTGGCATCATACGTGCGACCAACAACCATAGCACCAATACAATGAGCGTCCCACCAAGATAGGCATACATAGGCAGGTCGGCAGGTGGTATGTCTTTTACCAACTGCGCCCACCAAATAGCTATCTCGCCTAAAATCTCGCTGATGGCTTCTAGCGGTAAGCTATATAAGATATTTCTGAACCAGTCCATGCGTTTTTAATTACCTGAGTTTAGCACCGACGACACGCTATATTATGTGCCAGACGGTATAGGGTACGTTTTGCCGTACTAAAATAGGACAAAATACATATTTGACGTGCGCACTTATTAGACATTAGTTTATCACGACTTCATAACAAAGTGCATGCTGCCCACTGCTTAGCTTAGCTTAGTTATGTTTTTGTCCTCTGACAGTTTTATGTTCTGGCTTGTCTTCTGGTGTCTTTAACATTTCCTTCGCCAAAACGTAAAACCACTAATCGTAGATGCTGTCCTGCGATTCAAGTGCACGCAGCTCCGCTTGGCGGCGCATGACATCTTGAGGTGGCAACTGCACAAAGTATCCTTGCGAGTTGAGTTTTTCTAGCACTTCTGCTTTATCGACACGAGCAAGCGTTGCCGTGCTACCCAAGTCCAAATGCATAACAAACTTGCTACGCCCTAACCCTGCACGAAAGTCCTTTGGCAATACCCCAAGCCAATCTTTAATTTCATCGGTATCATCAGGATAATCAGGACGCGCAATGTAAATATACATATCATCGTGTTTAGGGAACTTATAAATATCGCAATGCATAAAAACAACCTATCGAAAATTATCGCCATAGGTTAGCATATTTCAGATAAATATCAGTAGTGGCTTTACGTTTTGGTATGGTAAACCTTGATAATTCCACACTGTTTATCGAAGTGCCGAACTAGCACAGTGCGGAATTATCACTTCATGCAAAAAAACCTCAGAGAACAAATATCTCATCAAGCGCTATAGGCTAACAATCTTCTGTGTTTTCCTCGATTATCAGCTAAAAAAAGTGTTTTTGGCACAATAATCCACTTTAATACTGCCAATGACTTGTAAAAGCGCCTTTAACCTTTCATAATAAAAGCGTTTTTTCAGGAGAGAGTCTGCGAGCATAAGTATCGTATAGCACCAGAATTGGTAACACGATATTTGCATTGCCACAGCACCACCGAAGGCGCATCCACCCTGCCAATCGCTCAGGTAAAAGGACTGAAAAATATATGCCAAGACTGTTTACTGTCTGCCATCAATCGAGTAGCACAGCCAAACATAAGGCATAACAAATCTGGAGAGCGGTAAGGACGGACGACGTTTTACCCACCGAAGGGGAGAAAATACGACATCTCGCTATTGTTTAAAAGCCTCGGCTTTAAGACATAATGACGCTGATTCGTGTTGAAAATCTCAGGTCACAGGACAGATAGGGCTTTGCTTAAACCGACGTTCAACGTCTGTTTGGCTGATGGCTTTATTTTACTATTACCTTCGGTTGCAATGCTTGCACCCCGCAATATTGCTTCTCGCTACTATGACAATGTACATCTGCTCTGATATCTTTATCGAGCACCACTGATGCACACATAAGGATTTGTTATGACCGATACTCAAAATACCAACACCTCAGCTCCGCAGCGCACCCCCCTCTACCAATCTCACGTCGACAGCAATGGCAAATTGGTCAATTTTTCTGGTTGGGAATTACCCATCAATTATGGCTCACAAATCGAAGAGCACGAAGCAGTACGTACTGATGCTGGCATGTTTGATGTCTCGCACATGGTCGTTACCGATATTGTAGGTGCTGATACCAAGGCATGGCTACAAAAACTGCTCGCCAACGACGTCAATAAATTAAAAACCACTGGCAAAGCGCTATACTCTGGCATGCTAAACGAGCAAGGCGGTGTAATCGATGATTTGATCGTCTATCTAATGAACGCTGAAGAAACTCAATACCGTATCGTTTCTAATGCCGCCACTCACGATAAAGACCTCGCCCAGTTTCATAAAGTCGCCGACAGCTTTGACATCACCATCACTGAGCGTCCAGAACTTGCCATGCTTGCTGTCCAAGGACCGAACGCTATAGAGAAACTGGCGCAAACCAAACCTAGCTGGGCAGATACCCTAGCAGCACTCAAGCCATTCGTTGGTGCTGACTTAACGGACATCGAAGGCACAGATTGGTTTGTCGCCCGTACTGGATATACCGGTGAAGACGGTGTCGAAGTCATCATGCATGGCGATGATGCCCCAGCATTCTTCGAGCAATTGAAAGCCAATGGCGTACAGCCTGCAGGGCTAGGCGCTCGTGATACCTTGCGCATGGAAGCTGGTATGAACCTTTACGGCCATGATATGGATGAAACCATCAGCCCATACGAATGCAACATGGGCTGGACGCTGGCTCTAAAAGACGAGCGTGATTTTGTCGGTCGTGAAGCCTTGGTCAGCAAACGCAAACAGTCCAAAGAAGACAACACCGCCATGAAACAAGTGGGTCTATTATTGACCTCTCGCGGCGTATTGCGTGAAGGTATGACCGTCACCATCAATCAGGGCTCGGATAATGAGAAAATAGGTGTCATTACCAGTGGTACTTTCTCCCCTAGCCTAAAAAACTCCATTGCGATTGCCCGTGTACCTGCCAGCTTATCTGAAGAAGATAGTGTCCAAGTTGACCTGCGTGGCAAAGGTAAGTTTGTCGATGTGCGCGTACTCAAGCTACCATTTGTCCGCAATGGCAAGAAGCAATTTGACTGATAACTACCATTAACCCTATTATTAGTGCCCTTTTTTTATCAACCACTTCTTTTGATTTTGGAGAAAAACCATGAGCAACATCCCAGCAGAA
Organism: Psychrobacter sp.; assembly: GCF_030457785.1. Lineage (GTDB taxonomy): Bacteria > Pseudomonadota > Gammaproteobacteria > Pseudomonadales > Moraxellaceae > Psychrobacter. The sequence goes on from NZ_JAKDUI010000137.1 coordinate 6,960, forward strand.
CTAAAATATATCGCAAGCCATGAGTGGCTACGTCTAGAAGATGACGGCACTATCACTGTTGGCATCACTGACCATGCGCAAGACCTATTGGGTGACGTGGTGTTTGTTGAGCTGCCAGATGTCGGCGACATCATTGCTGTAGATGACGAGATTTCAGTGGTTGAATCAGTAAAGGCAGCTTCTGATGTTTATGCACCTATCTCTGGTGAAGTGGTCGAAGTCAATGAAGCGCTAGAAGACGATCCAGAAATCATCAACTCTGACCCGTATGGCGAAGGTTGGTTTTTTAGAGTGAAGCCTGACAATATCGCTGAGTACGAAGCCTTGATGACCGCAGATGAGTACGAAAACGAGCTGTAACAATCAACTCAACGCGCTGTATTTGTCATACTCAGAAAGTATCTGTATGCAAATTCAGTCGTAACCTTGACTCAGCTGAGTCTCAAGAGGGTTGGTTTTAGACCCTCTGAGGGAACATCCTGATGTATGAAACAAGCAAGCTCGCAGATACTGGCAGTGGCTAGTATCTGTGCCCTTTACTTGCTAAACCGTTACTTTTGAAGCAGTGGTTTTTAGGAACTCATCGCTTAATACGTGTTGCGCCACCGTTCTGAAATACTTGATTCTGAAACACTTGTGCTTATCACTTGTAAGACAGTATTACAG
>NZ_JAKDUI010000138.1 GCF_030457785.1 Psychrobacter sp.
AAATTTAATTTCAAGCTTATACTACTTTGTAGAATAAAGTAAATATTTAGGAAAGTTGAACGAGAAACTTGATTATTCAAACTGACAATAACCCTACGGAGGCGCGGTTTAGCCTTGACTGTAGCGGTATCCTGCTAGATTGAGCAAGTTGCGGTGGCTAGAGTTTGAGGTGGTGTCGAGGCAACAGCAACATCTCAACTCGTGTCACCGCCTCGTCCAGACTGGCAAATACAAGCGGAAGGCGGGATTGGCTCCCCCACTTCTCAAAAACTCAAATCCCAAACACAAAAAAGGTGAGCCGAAGCCCACCTTTTTATTTTAAAAACAGATATCTAAAACTATAAGCAATTGCTAGAGGTTTGAGTAGCGAGGAAAACATGCGCAAGCACTACATATCGTAGGCTCAGCAAGTTTGACGAAGCTAATCAAGCATCTAGGTTTGCGACTAGCGCAACCAAGCTCTCGCGTTACGGAACATCCGCATCCACGCGCCATCTTCATTCCACTCTTCTGGCTTCCAGCTATGGTTATGGGCTTTTAGGTTACGCTCAGGATGCGGCATCATAATCGTGACGCGACCATCAGTGCTACATAGACCCGTGACCCCGCCGAGTGAACCGTTTGGATTGAGCGGATAGGTCTCAGTTGGATAACCTTGGCTATCGACATAACGCATGGCGAGCTGACCGTGGTTTGCCATACCGTCGATTTCAGTATTATCTAGCGTGGCATAGCCCTCACCATGCGCCACCGCGATTGGCAAGATGCTGCCTTGCATACCTTTGAACAAGATAGACTTGGTGCGCTCAATTTTCACGTTGACCGTACGCGCCTCAAAACGAGCAGACTCGTTGGCGATGAAGCGTGGGAAGTTGTCTGCACCTGGGATGAGATCCTTTAGCTGCGCCATCATCTGACAACCGTTACAGACGCCTAGTGAGAAGGTATCAGGACGGGCGAAGAAGCGCACAAACTGCATGCGTAGCTCGTCATGGAACAAGATAGAGTTTGCCCAACCTGAGCCAGCGCCCAATACGTCACCATAACTAAAGCCACCACAAGCGACGAGACCGTCAAAGTCACGTAGATTGATACGATCTTCAAGCAAATCGCTCATGTGCACATCGATAGCTTCAAAGCCAGCTTGGGTAAAGCCTGCTGCCATTTCTGTCTGACCGTTGACGCCTTGCTCACGGAGGATAGCGACTCTTGGCTTAGTTTCGCGACTGGCTAAATACGGCGCCTCTATCTGTTGATTGAGATCATAGTTTGGCGCAGCGATTAGGCCTTGATGGCTGGCATCGCTGATTAGGTCATACTCTTGCTGTACACAAGCTGGGTTATCACGGCGGCGCGCGATTTGATAGCTGACCTGCGTCCACGCTTGCTGCAATTCGCTACGGCTAAACTGTAGCGTGTCATCGCCCATGAGCGTTGGTGTCTGAATCAGTAAGCTGTCTTCTTCTGAGCTTTGACCAACGAGGCTCAGCATATCACTGACGTTAAACTCTTCTGCCAATTGTACTAAAGCGGCGACGTTTTCTGGCAATACTTGAATGACGGCACCCAGCTCTTCACTGAATAGTTGACCAAGCAAATTATAATCGGTCAACGACAGTTTGATACCTTGACGGCTGGTGAACTGCATCTCTGCGATGGTCGCTAGTAGACCGCCATCACCGATATCGTGATAAGCACTGATGACGCCTTGTTCATTACCTGCCTGCACAAAGTTAAAGAAATCAATCAAATCACTCGGTTGTGCCAAATCTGGGCAATCGTTACCTAGTTGGCTCAGCGTCTGCGCTAGGATTGAGCCGCCTAAACGTAGCTTGCCTTTCGACAAGTCGATACGATAAAACGCGCTGTCACCCCTGATGAGCTCAGGCGTTAGGGTTTTTGCCACATCAACCACAGGGGCAAATGCGGTAATCACAAGGCTCATTGGCGAGACGACTGATTTATCCGTCTCACCTTCTTCGCTGCTGTCTGTCCAATTGGCACGCATAGACAGAGAATCTTTACCCACTGGGATGGCAATGCCAAGTGCTGGACACAACTCTTCACCGACAGCATGTACCGCGTCAAATAATGCCGCATCTTCACTGTCATCACCGCACGCAGCCATCCAGTTAGCCGACATGGTAATGTCTGACAACTGAGCAATACGTGTACCAGCGATATTGGTAATCGCTTCACCAATCGCAAGTCGTGCTGACGCTTTTGGATTAATAAGTGCGATAGGCGTACGCTCACCGATACTCATCGCCTCCCCTGTCATCGGCTGACCGTCTAGCGCAATCAACCCCGAGGCGGTCACAGCACAATCCGATACGGGCACTTGATAGCGACCCACGTACTGATCGCGTACGACCATACCAGTGATAGAGCGGTCACCAATGCTGATCAAGAATGACTTGCTCGCGACAGTAGGATGACGCAATACATCGGTGACGGACTCGGTCAGATTGACCTTATCTAACGTCAATGCGGATAATTCGTTTTCTTGACGGCTAAAACCGCGCTGCATTTTTGGTGTACCACCGAGCAATACTTGCATCGGCATATCGACAGGTTGGTCGCTGAGCAATTCATCATCAACGACTAGCTGACGGATATCTGTCGCTTCTCCTAATATGGCATACGGGCAGCGCTCACGGGCACAGATAGCATCGAACTGGTCTTTGCTGTCTGGGCGAATCGCGAGTACATAGCGTTCTTGCGCTTCGTTTGACCAGATAGCCATCGGCGACATACCTGCTTCTAACGATGGTACTTTACGCAAATTTAGTACCGCGCCCATTTCGTGATCGTTCACCAGCTCTGGCATCGCATTAGAGATACCACCTGCGCCTACGTCATGCAATGACACGATTGGGTTACCGTCTTTACCATTATTACTATCGTCGACACTATGTCCTGCCAGTGCCCAGCAGCGATCCATTACTTCTTGGCAACGACGCTCCATCTCAGCATTGTCACGCTGCACAGAAGCAAAATCCAAGCCTTCATCAAGTGAACCACTGTCTACAGAAGACGCTGCACCGCCGCCTAGACCGATCTGCATCGCAGGACCACCAAGAACGATCAACAAATCGCCTTGCTGAATGGCATTTTTTTCAATCAGGTTGCGTTTGATATTGCCGTAACCACCTGCCAGCATGATTGGCTTATGGTAACCGCGCATCTCGCTGCCGTCTTTGGCCGCTGAGGTATCTAACTGAAAGCTGCGGAAATAACCACACAGATTGGGACGACCAAACTCGTTTGAGAAGTTGGCTGAACCAAGTGGTGCTTCAGTCATAATCTCAAGACTGGTCGCCATACGGTCTGGCGTGCCATAAGCCTGCGTACTGACTTGACCGGACTGCTCCCATTTTTCACTCAACTCTGGAATGTGCAAGTGAGAAACATGAAAACCTGTCAGACCTGCTTTTGGCTTACCACCACGACCCGTTGCGCCTTCATCACGAATCTCACCGCCTGCACCCGTTGCTGCACCCGCATAAGGGGCAATCGCCGTTGGGTGGTTATGGGTTTCGACTTTCATTAAGATGTCGATGTCTTCTTGATGAAAACTATAAGGATGGGCAGCGTTTGCGTCCATTGCATCAGTAGGAATTTGATAAAAACGCATACCATCAGACCCTGCCATCACCGCCGCATTGTCTTTGTAGGCAGATAGGATACCTTGCGGGTTTGACTGGTAAGTATTCTTAATCATCTGAAATAATGACTTTGGCTGTACTTCGCCATCGATGCTCCATTCAGCATTGAAGATCTTATGACGGCAATGCTCAGAGTTGGCCTGCGCAAACATCATTAGCTCAACGTCAGTCGGATTGCGTTTTAGCTCATTGACATAAGCATTCATTAAATAGTCGATATCTTCGCTGGATAATGCAAAACCAAACTCTGTATTGGCTGATTCTAAAGCTGTACGACCTTGACCCATGACATCGACATGATTCAGTGAAGCGGGTGCTTGGTCGTCAAACAACGCATTCACATCACTCAAATCATAGACCAAGCTCTGAGTCATACGATCAAACAATAATTGCTCAGCGGCATGTGATAGTTTGTTAGTAGCGCTGCTATTGGTTACAGGGCTGTCGCCATCAATTGTCAGCGTATAAACGATAACGCGCTCAACTCGACTAATCTCAATTTCACAGTTATTAAAGATGTCGGTCGCTTTACTGGCCCATGGTGAAATCGTACCAAAACGCGAACTCACGATAACTTGTATTTGGTTGTCTTGTGCAGCGGTAAGCTGAGTGCCCTCTTTGACGCCAAATAAGTCCAGTGCCTTTTTTTGCTCATCAGCAGAGAGCTTGTGTGATAACACATACACTTGCTGAGTGCTGATTTGGCTGACATTTAATTCTGTCTTTTGCTGAAACTGACTGATGAGTTGCTGCGTCTGAAAATCGGTAAGAAACGGTTGTCCGGCGATGGTCATCATAAAGGCATAATCCGTAAGATCAAGGCATCTCTGCCATGCAAAGTAAATGGTTTGCGTATTATAACAAGAAGCCCTGTAATAAGCAGGTCAAAACCGAGATAAATTGCCAATACAGTCGGTTATCGAGTCAGTAAACCATCATCCAATCACCGCCCTCTCTTCTCTCTATATAAAAGCTCACGATATATAAAATCCCACGATATATAAAAGATCGTGAGTCAAAGCTTATATGGAAAGCGCACTTGCACACAAGCTCTCTCCGTGGTTACTTTTGGCACATGGCGTCACAATTTTTACCTAATCCTCATAATCCTTACAAACAATCACATCGCTTTACTGCTTCCCTATATAAACCATCCACCTATCCTCGTTATCCTAAATATCAATTGCTAACAAGCCTGGCTAGCAACGATACTGGCTAGCAACGACTTAAATTACCGACGATCCAAGTTACTAACAGTTCAAATAGCCAGCGAATGACGAATACAGCTTGTTCGAGATATTCAATACTAATTAATAATACTTACCAAAATCACAAAAATGAGGATAATCACTATGAGTAGACAAGACCATATCGATAAAGTTCAAGAGCTAGTAAAAGACATCAAATTTGCCATGATGACTACCAGAACACTCGAAGACCACCTGCATTCTTGCCCGATGACCACCAGCGAAACCAGCATCGGCGCCAAAGAAATCTGGTTCATTGGCGATAAGACCACAGAGACCGTCAAGGACATCGAAAAGAACGCACAAGTGAACTTGGCTTATGTCAGTCAAGATGCCAAGAACTATGTCTCGATCAACGGTAAGGCAGAATTGGTAGAAGACGAAGAAAAACTCAATGAGCTGTGGTCACCGATATACAGCGCCTTTTATGAACAAGGTAAAGAAGATCCGAACTTGCAGCTTATCAAGGTCGTGCCACACGGTGCCGAATATTGGATCAGCGGCAGCTCAGTTGTCAACATGTTCAAAATGACAACTGCCGCCGTGATGGAAGGCAAAAAAGCAACCCACCTGGGCGAAAACAACTCGGTGACGCTATAGGCCTAATTCGGCTGACAGCATTGACAATGCTGAGGCGAGAAGCTGCTTAAGAAGCGTTAGAAAAACAAAAATGCCAGTTGCACTCGCGACTGGCATTTTTTGTGCACGTTTAATGTGACGCATACTTGATGAGTGGTTGCCATTTCATTCAGCGTTTTAATTGCTACTTATCTCTGGAGATGCTCACTGCGGAGCTGGCGCATAGCCATTGTCCGCTGGATAAGCTTGTGGCTGCTCTGGTTTTGGCTGCGTAGTTTTTGGTTTAGCAGGATCATAAAGCTCATAAACAGTAGTACCAATCACGCCTGTGTTACTGATAGATCCTGCGGCAGTATTGGCTGCATAGGCATCGCCTGGCGCACTAAAAGTAAACGAAGCCACCGAATTTTGGTTTTTGCGAAATCCTTCGATCATTAAATGACTATTTGGTCGTAAAACATAACCACGGTCATAACGGCTAGCAGCACTACCATTCAATACATTTAAACCATCGACACTAGCGACGATTTCGTAAGTCTTGGCACTGTTATTACGATACACCAGACTGTAAGCCTGACCGGCCTGACCGCGTAGATAATAACTGCCGTCATTACGATAAAGCGGCAAGTAGCCAGTGTCAGTTGCCGCTGAAAAATCAACCTGACCCGCCAATAATGACATGCTATTTATCACGCGCCCTGGATAGGCCTTGTCTGCGTAACGAATCTCCATTTGTTCGATAGGCTCATCATTGATACGGCGCAAATCAACCGTTTTCACCTTGGAGTCAACATCATCACCCCATTTCGTGCCTAGACGTTCCGATTCTGCAGCTTCTTCCACCGATGATACCAGTGAGCTATCTGCAGTCGCGGGCGAGATATCTGAGTTGGGCTCCGTTAAGATACGTGCCGTTGAGTCCTCCTGCACAGTGACGCCAGAAGAACAACCAGTTAATAGTGCCAGCAATAATACAGCAGCGCCGGACTTCTTATGGTGAAATATCATACCTAACCCCTCATGCGTGTTTGAATGGCGACTCGTCGTCATTCGGTCGAATTGCTTATGTTTTGTTTACTAATTTAAAGTATATACGAATAATTCCAACCCTGTCTAAAACAAATCTAACGATAGATATTCAGCAGAGACAACAAAAAACGCCAGTGGCAAATGCTACTGGCGTTTTTTTAGGCTTTATGGCACCGCTGTTAGATGACCTGATTATCAATGTGATGACCTAGCCACTTTGTTTGAGATACGGCCAAGCTGCTCTCAAATAAATCATCATCGACCATAACGTAAGGAAAACAGCTGCAACCATCAACGCGTAACCAATTGTCTCCAGAGACTCCCAGTTTAATAACAGCACCGTAATCGCTACCATTTGAAAGGTTGTCTTTAGTTTACCGACGTAAGATACAGCCACACTGGTACTTTTACCCAGCTCTGCCATCCATTCGCGCAATGCCGATACCGCGATTTCGCGTGAGATAATTACGATCGCCGCAATCGCCATAATGATATTGGGATGCCACTGCACTAAGATGATCAGTGCGACAGCGACCATCAGCTTGTCAGCGACAGGGTCTAAAAACCGCCCAAAGGCTGACGTCACATTGAGCTTGCGTGCGAAATAGCCATCGAGCCAATCCGTCACTGCAGCGATGATAAAAACACTGGTCAACAATAAATGGCGCAATAAACTGTCACTAAACTCACTCATCCCTACTCGTGCGATGACATTGTCTGAGATCGCAGGCAAGCCAATCCCCATCGCAGGCGGCCAATAGGCAATCGCGACAAATAGCGGAATCATCAAGATACGCGCAATGGTAAGGTTGTTGGGCAAGTTGAAAATACTATTGGTATTTTGCTTACTTGATGGATCCTGCGTAGGCAAATGCGTACTCTCAGTCATGGCAAACCCAGTTTAATATAGTCACAATAATGTCGGATAGCTTAGCATTTTTCGCGCAGGGCGTCATGCCATCTATCACATCGTAGTTCAAGACAATAACGTAATATCGTGTAACCAAAGCAGCCACACTGTGGCGAACTGCGTTATGATAACCCAATTGATAAAAACACTTGTACACTTAAATATGTAAG
>NZ_JAKDUI010000139.1 GCF_030457785.1 Psychrobacter sp.
TTTACTGCACTGTCCAGATTATAGAGGCTGGCAAACCCGATTTCTTTTGGTACATCAATAATAATCAGCTTACCACCAGTTTTCAAGGCGGCAAATGCTTTTTGGATACAAACGTCTAAGTCGCTGATATAGCTGATACTACCGTTAAACATAATGATATCGAATTTATCAAACTCAACCTCACTGGTTTCAGCAGGGCTGATATTCACTTGTACACCGCGCTTTTCAGCGATTTCAGCCATGTCTTTTGAAGGTTCAATGCCGTGCTTGATATGAATGTCATACTCTTTTGCTAGTAGCATTTCAAACAAACCACTACCACATCCGATAGACAGTATCTCACTGTCTTTATCTAAAAAATGGGCGACCAGTTTTAGCTCACTGGCCAGCAAGTTCTGGTTGTCCAAAAACCAGCTGTCGTATGCGCCTGCGTGTTCGTCAAATGCTGCCATAATATCTCTCCTTGAGCGTTAAAATTGAAGGTTAAGGGTTGAGCGCTAAAAGTTAAGCGAGTTAAGCGTTAAAAATTGAAAATTAGCTATTAAAATTGGCTATCAAAATCAGCTACCATCGTATTAAGGGTGAAAGTGTTGATGATAAAAGTGGCTAGGGACAAAAAACAGCTCAGCTGTCGTAATATCTAGCACAATCAATACGAGCTACGACAGATCTAACGCCTGTTGCCAAAAGCGAATTTCCATATGTGTGGACGTGTTGAATAGTCGTTGAAACTTAGTCGCTTGATCAGGGTTGGCCTGCGCTAGCAGCGTGTTAATCTGGATTTCGTTTTGTGTGGTGATGGCTTGAAAGTCATCACTTGAAAACACGTCAATCCAAGGTTGGTATGGGTTGTCCGCGACAAAACCTTGCTCTTTGATGCGCTTGCCAATTTCTCCATAGCCCATCAAGCAAGGTGCTATCGCGGCATAGAGTTCGGCAAGAGAGCCTGACATGGCTGTATCTAATATATAACGGCTATAAGCGGTGGTGACGACAGATTCGGCAGCATTCTCGACTTCATCAAGCGGGATATTCCACTGACGACAAAAATCCAAATACATAGCAATTTCCATATCGAGCATGGCATTGACACCAGCTTGACCAACGCGCATTTGTGCCAGCGTGTCACTCTTATACACGCTCAGCGCCATCACACGGGTGTAGTGAATTAGGTACAAATAGTCTTGGATGAGGTAGTGGCAAAAGCTATCAGAGGCGAGCGTACCGGCGGCTAGCTGCTTGACAAAATCGTGCTGAATGTAATCACCCCATGTGGGGCAGTTGTGACGTAGCGTTTGGTAGTCCATAGTCTGTACTTACTTTTTATGAATGGTAAAGAGTATGAAGTAAGCAACTGGTAGAAGGCGATAAGAGGGTATAGTCGTTCCACTATAAAAGTATTACTGAGTTAACCTTGCGTGAAGTATTAGAGATACATCGACACTTGGTTGTCTGGTGATACTTTTAAATTGAAGTGACTACGGGCACAAAAAAGCCACAGGCACAAAAAAGCCACTAGCTTATAGTAACTAAGCTGGTGAGACCTATTTAAGAGATGTGCTATTAAGTGTCACGCTTGTTTCCTACGTCAGTGCTAACTGCATCAGGTTCGCGGGTATGTCTCAGCTTTGATTGCTAAATATCATCAGGTTCAATGCACACAGTTTAGCAGTGACATTGACGACTACAGTGCTATTTGGCAGTAATATAAAAATCAAAGCACCCCGACAAGGTTTCAATATTTCAAGGTTTGTTGATATCGAGATTAGGGTGTGTCTTCATTTTGAAGATATTGAGGACGTGCCCTAATGTACAATTTAATTGAGTCTTAACTGCTTTTAGTCAGAATAAGCAGTCAAGAGCTATAGTAAACGAGTTCAGGTGCTATTTGCAAATGTTGAGCAATGTTTGGCTAGAAATTAGCGCTATCAGAAGTCGGTATGATTGACTTGCTCACTGCTGGCACGAGTTATTCTAGGTAGCTGTTTTTTGGCGCAATGTCAGGTGGAAGTTCAGTTTCTCCCATTGCTTCTAATAAGTTTATTTCAATCGTGCGTGATAAGGCAGTCAGTGGCAACTGGTTGGGCGCAAAGCCAAAGGGATCCTCTAACTCCTCACTTAGGGCATCAAGCCCAAAAAAAGTATAAGCAGTCACCACACAGATGAGAGGTGTTATCCAGCCTAGCGAGGATACCAAGCCAAATGGCAGCATAATACAATACAGATAGGTAGTACGATGTACCAACAGCATGTAGGCAAAGGGCAGTGGTGTGCTATGAATACGCTCACAGGCAGCCAACACCACTGTCATAGAGTGCAGACGTTCATCCATGTTTTGGATCATCTGCTCTGAGGTTAAGCCTAGGCGACGAGCGTCACCAAGCCTTTGACCGAGCAGACCCATCAGATAGTTTGGCAGGTTTTTTGCTTGCCGCATGCTGTTATGATGTGCCGGTGCGACAAAACGCTCGACATCCTGCCATGGTTCGGTATCACGGAGGCGGTGGCGCACCGCGTGAGTAAAAGCAATCGTCAGATGTATCATAGAGCGTTGAATATCACGCTCAGTCTCGGTCTCTGTGTTGATGAAAGACAGTACTTGACGGGTAAAGCTGCGCGCATCGTAGACTAGCTGACCCCACAGGGTACGAGCCTCCCACCAGCGTTGATAACTTGCATTATTACGAAAGCCAAGAAATAATGACAAAGCCACACCCAGTAACGTAAATGGTATAGTACCGTACGCTGGAAAAGTGCTGGGAGACCAGTATTGAATAAGAGTGATAACTGTACTGATGATGGTTACCAGAAAGATCTGCGGATAGATCTTTGGTACGATAGAACCGCGAAGGGCAAAAAATATCTTGAGCGTATTAGGTGTTTGCCGGACGATCATATCAGCTTCCTAGCGAGAGTATTGATAACAATTCGATGATGTAGCGGTGACGTGGCGATGATATAGGCATTGATCAACGTATGCTGATACCATCGCGACCTATCATATCAGTATTTGCCAAGTAGCCAATACCTCAAGTAAAAGATAGTTGACTATTTCTTGTATTGCACAGCAGCAAGTTTCCTATATTGCAAAGCAGTAAGGGAAGGCTGCCAGCACGTTTTAACGGGTTTCTTTTTCACGCAATCTTATTGGGTAGAAAGCTCTTTATCTGCAGTCACCACCGTCCAGCCGTTCTTTTTCATTTTTACTTTGCCTTCATCGTGGGCTCAATAGCAAAAGTCATACCTTGTTTTATCTTTATCCGATACTCTACAATGAAATCATAAATAGACCCATAAAATTGAGGCAAAAAAAAGCCGAGATAATCTCGGCTTTTTGTTCGTATTACGCTTACTCTATTGCTAGTCGTTTTCTAAGAATGAGCGTAAATGTTCTGAGCGTGATGGATGACGCAATTTACGTAGCGCTTTTGCTTCAATCTGACGAATACGCTCACGAGTCACATCGAACTGTTTGCCGACTTCTTCTAGAGTGTGGTCAGTTGGCATATCGATACCAAAACGCATTTTTAATACACGTGCTTCACGCTCTGTAAGATTACCCAGCACACCGCGAGTCGCTTCTTGCAAGCCAGCGGAAGTCGCGTCGTCAACAGGGCTAGAGATAGTGCCGTCTTCGATGAAGTCACCTAAGTGCGAGTCTTCATCATCACCGATAGGCGTTTCCATAGAGATAGGCTCTTTGGCAATCTTTAGAACTTTACGGACTTTGACTTCGTCCATTTCTAAGCGTTCGCCTAATTCCTCAGGGGTAGGCTCGCGACCCATTTCCTGAAGCAGCTGACGTGAGACACGGTTGATTTTGTTAATCGTCTCAATCATGTGTACAGGAATACGGATGGTGCGCGCTTGGTCAGCGATAGAACGGGTGATCGCTTGACGAATCCACCATGTGGCGTAGGTCGAGAACTTATAACCGCGGCGATACTCAAACTTATCAACCGCTTTCATCAGACCGATATTACCTTCTTGAATCAGATCCAAGAATTGTAAGCCACGGTTGGTGTATTTTTTCGCGATAGAGATAACCAGACGTAGGTTGGCCTCAACCATTTCTTTTTTGGCGCGGCGAGCTTTTGCTTCACCAACTGCCATGCGACGTGCCACGTCTTTCATGTCGTGTATCTGCATATCGAGCTGCTGCTCGTAATCACGAATCTTACGTTGTAATAAGATAACGTCATCAGTGACCTTTTCTAACGTAGCAGCAAATGCAGGCTTGCCTTTGATACGCTCGATCAGCCAGTCAACATTGGTTTCGTTGCTAGGGAAGGTTTTACGAAACTCAGTGCGTGGCATACGGCCACGGCGAATAACCAAGCGCATGATTTGGCGTTCTTGCTTGCGGACATCATCGTAGACGTCATGCATGATAGCCATGACTTGGTCTGATAGGCGATTGTTGAGCTTGAGCATCATGAAGCGGTCTGCGAGTAACGCGTATGCCATATCAGCTTGTATGCTACCGCGATCGTAGTCGATCAACGCTTGTTTTGCTTTGATAAATAGAGCTTCGATTTCTTCTAGACGCAAGCGAACTTCTTCTGGATCGAGGCCGCTGGTTTCTTCTTCAGCTTCTTCCTCCTCTTCATCTTCGTCTCCATCATCACGCGCCGCTTTTTCCTCGGCCTTTTTCTTGACGGGTGGGTTTTGCTTTTCTTCTTTGAGGCGTTCTCTTTCTTCTTTCGCTGCTTCTTTCGCTTCTTGGGCGGCGATTTTGTCTTCTTCGGTCTCAGGATCTAAGAACCCCGTGATAACGTCAGACAGTTTTTTGTCACCGTCTTGTACTTTTTGATATTCATCAAGAACAAATTGTACTGTACCAGGCCAATAAGCCATGGCGTGTTGCACGTCACGAATACCTTCTTCGATACGCTTGGCAATGGCGATTTCACCTTCGCGGGTAAGTAGGTCGACGGTACCCATTTCCCGCATGTACATACGCACTGGATCAGTAGTGCGACCAGGCTCAGTCTCAACAGAGGCTAATACTGCTGCGGCCTCATCAGCTGCCATGTCATCATCACTTGAATCATCATTCATCAAGATGTCATCGGCATCAGGGGCAGACTCAAATATTTTGATGCCAACATCAGAAAGCATTTGCACAATATCTTCGATTTGATCGCTTTCGGTAATAGAGTCGGGAAGCTGGTCATTCACTTCAGCATAGGTTAAGTACCCTTGCTCTTTACCCATTTGGATTAAGGTGGCCAGTTGAGATGTGGGCTTAGAAACTGACTTATCGTTCATAAATACTCGCTTACTTGCATCGGACATTTTTATATTGTGACTTACTATCGCTCGTTGGGTGCGTTGATCTTATCAATGTTTTGATCAAAATATGGCGTAGAGATTGTCAATAATACCAAAATGAGTTGATATGAATAAAGGCTCAAATACTACAATGATTTTCTTAAATAAAGCTAAAACGTGAAAATTTGAATGTAAAAACAATACTAAAAATCTGTGCCTAGTGGTGCATGCTAATGCTCATCATTTAGAAAAAATCTGCTGTCAATATGCAGCGAAACATTTTAACACAGACCACAGTAGTCAGGCACTAGCTAGTGGTGTCTACTAACTGTTTTTTTGCTATAAGTGAGAAGTCTGGCACTCTGTGGGCAGCACGTGTCACTTAGTAGCATACTTAGTACTGACCCAGTACTGTTAGGCTGCTGGGCATAATCATTAGTAGTGGGGGCAGCGATGATGCTTTTAAAGGGGTTCGTTTTTTTTCATATAAAATAAGCAAGAGATTTAAGACGGCATTGCGCCCATTTGTGCTGATTGTTCGGCTTGCTGAGCGAGTAACCAGTCATTCAACAATTGTGTCTGCTTACGGACGATTGCTAGCTTGATATGATCAGGGTTTTTTATTAACTCTTGCATCTTTTTTTGCAAATGCAGTTTTAGTAGTTGCATCACTAAGTTTTCGATGAGCTGGTCTAAGCTTAAAATATTTCTGGCCGTCAATGTTTTATAAAACCCAGCCCAGCTACGGCTTAGTTTTTCTTGAGTAACATATTGGACATTGGACAATACAAAATGTGCAGCGGCATTGGCGTCTTTGGGTAAGCAATTCAAGCAGCGTTTAATAGTGCTGACAATATCGAATAGTGCATCGTCTTGTAAGTCTTCCCAAGCCAGTGCACGCAGTGAGTCAGCTGACGCTTTTTGTTTGATATGAGCGGGCAGTTGCAAGTCGATAATTCCTGCTTGTTGCCAAATAGACTCAATCGGGTCTTCAAGTAATGCCCGTGGCTGGAATAAAAAACAAAGTTGCAACTGTTGGCTGATGGTCATATCACCATCAAAATCTAGTAGCGCATCCTTTGCTTCGACATTTTGGCTGCGTTTACCGCCCAGTTTTTGATAAATATCATTATTTAGCAAATAACGGAAGCTACTGCCTTTGGGTAAGGCTGTGGTCAAAGAGCGTACTTGTGACATTAGCTTGGCTTTGCCTTCTGCCAGCTTTAGGTCGTACCGATCACTCAAATAGGCAAAAATATACTGTGATAGCGGCATGGCATTCGTGATCTGCTCACGCATGGCATCACTGCCCTGACTTTTGATAAAAGTATCGGGATCGTGATTGTTTGGTAAAGTTAAAAACCGCAGCTCTTTGTCGTCAGCCAGTACAGGTAGCGCGACTTCTAAAGTACGCCATGCTGCTTTTTGACCAGCACTATCGCCATCGAAGCTCAACGTTAGGGTGGGGTTTAGCGTTAATAGCCGTGAGATCTGGCTTTCGTTAATTGCCGTACCCATCGAAGCGACAGCGCCATATATACCTGCTTGATACAGGGCGATGACATCCATGTAACCTTCGACGACCAGCCAGTCGTTGGCCCGCTGTTGGCGAGATTCATAATATCCATAGAGCACATGCTGCTTATGAAAAACAGGGGAGTCTGAAGAGTTAATATATTTGGGCTTTACTTCGTCATCAAGTGCCCGACCGCCAAAACCGATCGTTCGCCCTTGATTGTCTCGAATTGGGAATATAACCCGATCACGCAATAGGTCGTAATCACGTCCAGATTCAGATTGTCGTACTAAACCTAGTGCTTTAAGCCCCTCTATGTCTTGCGGGAATTGATGCTCAAGATGCTGCCAACCAAAAGGCGCATAGCCCAGGCCGAAGGTTTCTAAGGTATCCTCAGTGAGTCCACGAGATAAGAAATAATGCTTAGCATGAGGATGTTTGCTAAGGTTCTGTTGATAAAACTGCTGCAGCTGCTCTAGCAAGTCATATAGGTTGCCATCTTTGGTGGGCGCGTTGCTATCATTATGCGCATTGCTATCATCGTACAATGCGGCAGTATCATCATTCATCAACCATGATGGGGGCTGGCTAGTATCATTTTGATAGTCTGAGCCATAGTCATCCATGTTATCCATCGAATAAGGCGCTGAATCGTAAGCATCTAAGGGTGGATAATCATGGTAGTTATTTATATCGTTGTTATTTATATCGTTGTTATTTATATCGTTGTTATTTATATCGTTGTTATTTATA
>NZ_JAKDUI010000140.1 GCF_030457785.1 Psychrobacter sp.
CACCATTCGGGGCTTTATATAAAGCCGCCTCATATAAAAATACCTCACTGGCTAGTGAGGTATTTTCGATACGGTTAAACGTCAAACACTAGACATCAAACACTGAAAATCGGACTGTATGGCTGCTATATCAACTGGCTAATAGAGAAGCTTAAGACAGTAATACTACTTAGCAACCGCCTTGAAATAAGCAACTTGGCTGTCATTCTTAATGGTCAGAATCGGCACATTATTGGCATTTTCATGGATGCTATATTTGCCGTTTATTGTCTTTACAGCGGCTGCATCAAAGCTGGCTTGTGGCTCAGGACATGCCATCATCGTACTGATACCGCCTGATATCTGCACTTCTCCATCAACGACACTATAGCCTGCGCCCATGTTGTTACAGGTATTCATATAGGAGACGCGGTTATTGCCGTTTGTTTCAAAGAAGTTCAGTGTCAAAGGCTTTTGTGGATCAATGAATAACTGTGTGATTTTTTCGCCGTTACTGCGCTTAGCATCGACCAACTGCCAATTATAGGCTTGTAATTCTTCTGAGGTGACTGGCTGAGACACAGGTGACGTCACGCTAGTGGTTTGGCAGCCAGCAGCGAAAGTAGCGGCAGCTAAGGTGGTGGCCATCATTATTTTTGTCATATTTTTCATATAAACTCCTCGAACTATTGATTCTAAAATTTCTACTAAATATAAAACCTGCATGAACTCTGCAGCCTAAGGTGTGTTCATCTCTCTCAAAGCAGCATAAGCATCCAAACGTTTACGCTCAGCATCATTGAATAACTGCTGCTCAAGCTGCTCTATCTGATTCTGCACTTGCACTTGCTCTGAACTCGAGCTTAATAAGCGCTGTTTTTGTATCTCATACTGAGTAAAGCGCTGATCAAAATCAATATCTTCCTGATCTACTTGCGCCAACCTTGTAGCAGCAGCTGCTCCAACCAGTTCACGGCGCATATTGTATAACGCCTCAGCTGATGCACCTCTGGTTTTCATTTGTTCAGTACGAGTGATAAGCTCATTGAGGTTTGCCTGCTGAGCAATACTGTCTGTGACCTCATTATCTGGCATCCGACTGATATAATCTTGTTTTGCTGCTTCTTTTTGAGCATCAGACATCTGCTTATTTTGATGAATTCTAACCATTTCCATACTATACGCATCATATTCATCTTCTGCACCAAAAAAAGCAAGGATAGTTGGCTCCTCAAAGTACTGCTGACGCAGCTTAGCAATATCTTGCTTTTGCTGTGTAACCATATCTAAATCCATTTTCCCACTTTGTGTCGCTTGTAACTGTAAATTTCCGTACTGGTCACCTATTCCAGAAAGCTCTTTTAGATAAGCAGTATACTGATGAAATATTGCAACTGCTTGACTAGCAGCAGGTTCTGGCGTGTGGTGTCGAATGTAACTCTCAACACGCATCAATATAACGGCTTCTTCCTCTTCCCCTAGTGCTGATAAAAAATAATCAAACAACCGTCTCAACCCTTCAGTAACGACCAGCTGTTTATTTTGATCAATAATAATTTCGCCATCAACTTGCGTACCCTCCAAGGAGCGAGGTAAACGCTCTAGCCCTGTGATAAATGAAGACTGGTTTTCACTACCAGTCGTTTGGATCATCTGATCATCACCCAGCTCAACTGGCAGCTCATCCTCAGTTTCATGACCGAGGGAGTTAGTTTCCGATTGCGATGGTGCCATATTTGTACGATCGGGCTTGAACCACATAATCACCGCCGCAGTCGCGACGAACATGATTACAGCAATTATAATAATGAATGAGTAAGCTGGGCGGCGATTATTTGACATAAATAATATATCTTCTTATTACAAGTTATTAAAAGTTGACTTAAAGGTTTGCATTTTTCAGACGATTGACCTGAGCGCGATAAATAGATTTTGGCTCAGACTGTCCCCATGCTGTCAAACCTAACACTTGATCCGCTGAATCTAAGTGATTCATTCGATAGTTATCACGAACTACGTAACCAAGCCGACTTGAACAGGCCGACACCAAACCATCATTACTCTCTCCTGCAAACGGCACACTCGTTGCCGCTAATACATAATCGCTAGGATCAACTATGCTGGTGAATTGCCCAACACCGCTAAATGAGTAATACTTTATGCCATTGACGGCAGTACTGGTCGGCTGACCACAATAGGTTTGTGGCAGTGCAGCTGGGAATTTGGCATTGAAATCAGCAGCGCCGTCAGTAGTTAAAGCTAAGAGTGCTTTCCAACCATCTTGTTCTTGTATCTCGTTAAAGCTGATACCTGAGCCGACATCTGTAAAACCACCAAATAACTCGAACGCGGTTGCGACCAATGGTGTTGTGATCTTAGATGGACTTCCTGAATCGTTGTTTGGCTCAAGGGTGTTTTTGACAAAATCTGCGGTTTTTGAACCTTGTTCCGGACTTGCTACTGCCGTCACTGAGGCAACATATTGTGGAGCAACACCAGCAACATAACGAATATCTATACCACCTTGACTATGCCCAAATAAGTTGACTTTAGGCTTGCCTGAGATAGCAGTGATGGTTTTAACTTGTTGTAAAAGCTGCTCTCCACGAACTTCACTGTTATTAACCGCTGATGTTTTAGTGGTGTAAACCTGTGATCCTCCGTTTACTAAGTTTGAGGGAATTCCATTGAAGTAATCTGCAATCCCGAACATTCTAGAGCGTGTCCTCATTTTAAAAATGGTAATAAAAATGAGATAAATGGCAGTCAAACAAGGAAAATAGCGCAGATAATATCGAAATATTAGTCAGCTATTTGACGCCGTTTGGCAACATTTAGTCATTTTTAACCCATTTAGAGAAATATCGATTGAATTGAGGACATGCCCTAGTAAAGCCAAAAAGTCCATGAGCCATGACGACTGGATACTTGGTTTGAGTATATCTAGAAGTGAAGAACTTACTATCAACCAACTTACAGCCATTGGCATTGGCACAATTATAGTATTGACCTGCGGCTTGGGCGGATGTGGTTTGCATTGTCCATTGTCATTAAGAGGATACCAGTACTGATTGATCCGAGTATTGGTAAAAGAAATCTCAGGCTGAGATCATTACGCACAGAAGAAAGCATCATGATAAAATCCTTGTTATCGTTAAAGTTGATGATCTTTACGTTGCAAAATAATCCGTAAAGAATTACTGCTAATCCATTTAGCAATAGAAACAATTTTAGTTGTATATTCTATAACCTGCAACTAATTCATATGACCGCTACAGACACGCTACTTTAACTGTAGCGGTTATATGGATTTTCACCTCACCGTAAAGCAATTATTTTCAATGACAGTAATAGGATTCACTATCACTTAAGGTCAAACTGCCGTTGCTCCATTTGTGTTATAATCAGCCCACATTGAATCCATAATTACAAGACAGATGATGATGATGACTAAAAAATCCCTTATTCAGTCTCCAGAAGCCCTAGATAAAATGCGCGTGGCCGGTAAACTGGCCAGCGACGTGCTAGTAATGTTAGATGAGCACGTTAAAGTCGGTATCAGCACTGAAGCTCTAAACCAAATAGCCCACGACTATATCGTTGATGTACAAAAAGCAATCCCTGCACCACTCAACTATAATGGCTTTCCAAAATCAATATGCACCTCAGTCAATCATGTGGTGTGCCACGGTATCCCAACCGAAAATAAGCTGTTAAAGGACGGTGATATTATCAATATCGATGTGACCGTGATCAAAGACGGCTACTACGGTGATACCTCAAAAATGTGGATCGTCGGTAACGGTTCTATCATGGCCAAGCGTATCTGCAAAGTCGCACAAGACGCGCTCTATGCAGGCATGAGTGTCGTGAAAAACGGCACACGTCTTGGCGATATCGGTGCAGCTATCCAAGAGGTAGTAGAGCCTGAACGCTTCAGTATCGTTCGTGAGTTCTGCGGACACGGCATTAGTGATGAGTTTCACCATGAGCCGCAAGTCATGCATTACGGCAAAAAAGGTACTGGCTTTGAACTAAAGACTGGTATGACCTTTACCATCGAGCCTATGATCAATCAAGGGACGTGGCAAACTAAGATTTTGCCGGACGAGTGGACAGCGATTACTAAAGACCGTAAGCTGTCGGCACAGTGGGAGCATACGATGGTTGTAACCGACAATGGCTGTGAGGTGTTTACCACTCGCCCTGAAGAAGATTTAAGTTTTTTGACGCAGTAATACAATCAAAGATCGCCTAGGCGGTCTTTTTTTTGGCTCAAAATTAGGGCATATTAAGTGTTGTGCTTATGGGCTTTTTATTTTTATACTCTAGGGCGTGACTTTGTTTCAAAAACGGTAATAACAATGTCAAACCATATCAAACCATTTTTGCCCGTTTAGATGACCATTCATTGAATTGAAAAATTGCCCTAATACCCTGCACACCCTTGCGCTTTTATCAGCAGCCTTGTAGCCAATCGATTTTTAGCTTCATTACTTTATTCCTCAACTTTTAACTGGATAACACTCATGTTTAATTGTGATATCGCCTCTTTTGATCTGACACCGCTACCGATACTAGCGAATGGTATGCATACACCGCCGCTATCGGACAAAAAAGCGATAGATAAGAACCTACTCGGCATCCCTGAATGGTTGTCCCAGATCAATGACGATATCAGCCGGTCACTAGAGCGGGGTACCAGTATTCGTCAGTTGGTCACAGCGCGTGCCTGTGCTATCGACAGTCTATTGGTCGCTTTGTTTACCATGTTTGAGATGGATAAAACAGATCTGGCATTGTTTGCCACTGGTGGCTACGGTCGCGGCGAGTTATCGCTTTATTCAGACATCGATATTTTGCTACTATCTCCTAACGCCATCAGCGCTGATGCCAGCAACAAAATAGACAAATTCATCACCACATTGTGGGACTTAGGATTAGAGCCAGCGCTTGCCGTACGCAGCATCGGTGAAGCCATGGAAGCCGCGCTTGACCACACTATCGCCAGCGCGCAGTTAGAATCTCGCTTATTAATCGGCAACGAAACGTTGCAAGATATTCCTGTCCAGATAGTGAATGAACAGTGGTCGCCTCGTGATTTTTTTGACGCAAAAACCCAAGAAGCCAAAGCTCGACACATACAGCACAACTCTACTGAGTACAATTTAGAACCCAATATCAAAACCGCACCTGGCGGCTTGCGTGATATCCACCTCATCGGCTGGGTAACGAAGCGTTATTTCCGAGTTAGTAAACTCTATGACTTGGTACAACAAGACTTTTTAACCGAAAAAGAGTTTGACGAGTTAAGCTTCGCTGAAGGATATCTATGGCAAATACGTCATCATTTACACGTCTTGACTGGTCGCAATGAAAACAAGCTGCTCTTTGATTATCAACGTGAAGTCGCTCAAATAATGGGCTATACGACTCAGCCCGATGATGAGCCTAATGCAGCGGTTGAACGTTTTATGCGTGATTACTATCGCTGTGCCATGCAGATATCAACGCTGTCAGAGATGCTGACCAACCATTACTATGAGACCATTATCGAGCGATATCTGCCCGATGATGAACGACCAAAAAAACAACCGATAAACGCCCGCTTCAACCGAATCGGTAACCAAATATCCATATCGCATCATCGGGTTTTTGCTCAACATCCAGAGTCGATTTTAGAGATGTTTTTGTTAATGGGTCAATACGATCTAAAAAACGTCCGTACCCATACCTTGCGTGCATTGAAGATTGCTGCCCGTGGCATCGATCAGGTTTATCGTGATAACCCTGCGCATCAGGCACTTTTTTTAGCCAACCTAAAAGAACAGAACTATCTATTCCACCGTTTACGTACGATGAATCGCTACGGTGTCTTGGGTAATTATATTCCTGCTTTTGCCCAAGTCACTGGTCTGATGCAGTACGATTTATTTCACCGTTATACGGTCGATGCGCATACGTTATTTTTGATTCGCATTTTACATCGCTTTACTGACCCACGGTTCTTTGAAAAGTTTCCTTTGGTCAGTGCTATTTTCCAGCGCATTGATCGCAAAGAAATCTTGGTACTGGCAGCGATGTTCCATGATATTGCCAAAGGTCGTGGCGGTGATCACAGTCAACTAGGGGAAACAGAAGCAATTGAGTTTTGCTTAACACATGGTATGAGTAAGGCAGACGCTCATCTGGTCGGTTGGTTGACACGCTATCATTTATTGATGTCGATGACTGCACAAAAGAAAGATATTTCAGACCCAGAGGTCGTCACCGTCTTTGCTGACTTGGTCGGTAACGTCACCCACCTCAACCATTTATACGTCTTAACCGTCGCCGATATGAACGCCACAAACCCACAGCTTTGGAACAGCTGGCGTGCGACACTGATGAAACAACTGTATTCACAGACCCGTCGTATCTTACGTGCGGATATCGATGCACCGACCAATCGCCAAGACATGATCAGCGATACCCGCGATCAAGCGCTAAAAATGTTGGATAATGTCGACAATCAACACATGAATCGTGATGAAGTTTTACGACTATGGGATGATTTGGGCGATGAATACTTTTTGCGAGAAATCGCAGAAGATATTATTTGGCATACCGAGGCTATCTTGAATCACCCGCCCATTGGTTTAGCCTCAAATGAAGACAGTCCACCACTAGTAGTTCTACGTGAGCATCGTGAACTGGCACTTGATGCCGTTCAAGTCTTTATCTACACTGAAGATCAAAAAAACTTATTTGCTGTCACCATGGCAGTGTTCGATCAAATGGGTTTAGATGTACTAGATGCTCGCATCATCACAGCGACTCGTGACTTTGCATTGGATTCATACGTACTACTGGATCCTAGCGGCACACTATTGGTCGACGAAAACAACCAGCAAACGCTCAAGCAATGTTTGATTAATGCCTTTAGAAATCCAGAAGCACCTAAGTTGGTCAACAAACGTCTTCCTCGTCAGCTTAGACACTTTGAAGTAAAAACCGTGATCTCTTTTGACTTTAATGGCGCTTCAGGTCAGCACATCATGAACCTAGAAACTCTTGACCAACCAGGGCTTCTAGCACGCGTTGGGCAAACATTTTTGCAGGAAAAAATAGAAGTCCATGCTGCTCGTATCACGACATTGGGAGAGCGTGCAGAAGATATGTTTTATATCAGCGACCAAAATGACGAGCCACTGTCTGAAGATAGACTCGAAGCATTAAAATTAGCATTGATAACCAGTCTCAATGAGAAAAAAGACGCTACCATGATATAAAGTTATTGCGTTTAAATCATCGCGTAGAAAACTTGTATAGAACAGCAAATACGCACTATCAGTCTATTGATGGTGCGTTTTTTTAAATAATGATATTTTGACGATGCTTGATCAATAACACCCTTAATTGACCTGCTGTTTTTATTATTCAAATTTTTAAATAAATCAGCAACAATAGCCATGAGAAGCAAAAGACAAAAAATAGGAGAAGTGCTACACTGCT
>NZ_JAKDUI010000141.1 GCF_030457785.1 Psychrobacter sp.
TCAAATTTTATTTTTATGAGTGGTATTCAACCTGAAGGTTACGTTAGCTTCCTTCAGGTTGAGTACTAACAGCAGATTTTATCTATCAAGTTGGTCACGGCACGTATGTCACTAATTTCCTCTTTAAAACACAGTATTTTTGTTCGTATTTATGCGGGACTGCTTATCGTATGTTTATGCGTCGCATTATTCGCTCAGTTATTGATGGATACGATCAATAAAGAACGCGTACAGTCATATCGCGAAGATATGGCGGCAGGTGCTTTTCATCTGGTTAGCGAAGGTATTGCTCATCAAGAAAATGATCAGCAGCGAGCGTACTGGCTATCTGATGCTAGCAGTTTGTTTGGCTCGACTTTTAACGTCATACCTATTGATGACGTGGATTTCACTGCGAGTGAGTTGCGTCGTTTTGAGCAGGATAAGACGGTGGTTCGCTATGTCAGTCAGCCTGTGTATGCGGATATTTACTATCGTTTGCCAGACGGTGAGAGTGTCCTCACAACTAGGCTATCGCAAGTAACCGAGCAGCAGGTACGTGCCATTGCCGTCTTTTTATTAGACGATCTGTCTTATCACATGACTTTGTCTGATAAGAGAGAGCGTTTAGCAGAGCTCGAAGAGGAGTTTTCTTTTCCTCTAGCATTCCAGGCGGTCAATACGCTTGATTTAGATTCAGATCAACTGGCACGTTTGCGCCGTGATGAAGTGGTTATCTCTTTACAGGATACCAATAGCAGTAAAAGAAACTCTGCTATTAGAGTCATGGTGCCATCTGAAATTAACGATATGGCGATACTGATTGGTCCGGTGCCGTTGTTTAATTGGTTCCCACTTAATCTCATCATCAGTATGATTCTTATTAGTATGTTTCTGATCAGTTTGGGGGTCTATGCGTTAATTTTCCCGCTTGAGCGCAAGCTACAGATCATTCAGGTCGGTGTCAATGAAGTCAGTAAGGGTAACCTCGATACTCAAGTTCAGGTGATTGGGCAGGATGAGATTGCTCGTTTGTCTGCGACTTTTAACGCGATGACATCTCATATCAAACGATTAATTGAGTCACAGCGAGAGTTAACACGCGCGGTATCGCACGAATTACGAACGCCGGTGGCTCGTATACGCTTTGCCGTAGATATGCTTGCAGACACTGATGATGAAGATTCTCGTGTCATGCAGCGTGATTATATCGATGAGGACATTGAGTCACTAAATGGTTTGATTGACGAGATTTTAACTTATGCCAAGCTTGAAGAAGGTTCCCCAAAGCTAGATTTAGAGCCAGTGAATCTTAGAGATTTGCTAGAACAGATTGAGCGTGAGACCAACGCTTTAGGCAAGCCGATTACAATAAGGACGAATCTACCCCATACTAAAGTTACTGCGGTCGCTGATAGACGGTATTTGCACCGCGTCATTCAGAACTTAGCAGGTAATGCTCTACGTTACGCTGATAGCACGATCCTCATTAGTGCTGGTGTCAAAAGAGGCAACGCCTTTGTCAGTGTAGAAGATGATGGGCGGGGTATTCCAGAAGAGGATCGTGAAAAGGTTTTTATTCCATTTTCACGCTTAGATGATAGCCGTACACGAGCATCGGGTGGTTATGGCTTGGGTTTATCTATCGTATCGCGTATTGCTTTTTGGTTTAATGGCAACATGAGTGTCGGTGAGAGTAACGAGTTGGGTGGTGCAAGGTTTGTGATGACATGGCCCATTAAGCCTTTGACACAAATTCTTGCTGCTGATGAGTTGACGCAAGAAAAAAGTGAGCGTGATTTTGAAGAGTAAACTATAAGATTTGTTTGAAATGCCCTAAAAGTAAGTATATCTAAAAGGAGAGCAGAAGATGCCATATTTATTTGGTGGTTTGGTGGTTTTGAATGCGATAGTGTTAGGTTATTATTTGTTTTTACAGCAGCCGTCAAGCACTCAGGCATTGAAGGATGCTCAAGCGGAGATTACGCAGCCGTTAGAGTTCACGAATAGTGCTCAGCATATTCCGCCTGTTATTGGTGAAAAAGATTAGCTTTTGCTAGGATTGATTTTTACGGGTAAGTTTCTTTAGGGCGGGACTCGAAGAAACATAACTCTCGTTTTCAGATGCTTCAATGCGCTTTACACACCTCTAAGCGTTGAAGCGTTCATTCTCCTGACTTAATCTTCCTTATCCGCTGCAATATTATTAGATTCCGATGTTTCTTCGGTATCAGCGGCCACCTTTTCATCTCCAGCCACTTTAGATAGTAGCGGAATTCTTATACATACTTGCAAGCCACCTTCAGGGTGATTGACGGCCTCAACAGTTCCATGATGTAGCTGCGCAATACGGCTAACGATGGCTAGCCCTAAGCCACTACCTTGTGTGGTACGTGCCGTCTCCCCACGTTCAAAAGGTTGCATAATGCGCTCTAGGTGGTCTTCTGCCACGCCATCACCACAATCACGCACGCATATCATCAACTGTTCTTGCGCTTCTTTATTGATAGCACTTTCAGTCACCACATCACTATCTTCCTCTTCTTCATTCTCTGTAAATGTCGGCATAACGGTTGCCGATAGATAGATAGGAGGTTTACCGTAACGGTTGGCATTATTAACTAAATTGATAATCAGCCGTTTAATAGACAGCGGTCTTACGGGTACAACCTTGTCGCACTCAGATTGATAGACAAATTGCATCGGCGCAAACTGAACCATGATTTCGTTAAATATGGTGTCCAAATCGGTTAGGCTAACTGGCTCGTCCGAGCCGTCTTTCATAAAGGAGATAAACTGCTCTAAAATGGCATCCATGTCTTCAATATCGTAAATTAATCCTTCTCGGAAAAAGTCATCTGGCAACATCTCAGCGGTCAAACGCATACGAGTCAGAGGCGTACGCAGGTCATGTGATATGCCTGCGAGCATAATTGTACGCTCTTTTTGTGCTTGGTTTAACGTGGTAAATAGACGGTTGAACGCCATGTTTACTTGACGAATCTCTGTTGGGCCTTTTTGTGTCGGCAAGGTGGTTGCATGACCCAAGCTAATATAATTGGTCGCCGCTCGTTGTAAGTAGCGTAACGGGCGATTTAATTGTCGTGCCAATAGAATAATAGTCAGCAGTGACAGGATCGGCAGGCCAATAAGAAATAGTACCAATAGTCCGGTACTGTACTGTGAGTAATAAACCACTGGCTCTCGCACCCAAAAGCTTGTATCACGGCTATCCTGAACCCATAGTTGTGGCGTTGGCTTAAATTTAAAATAAACCTCAACAGGTCGACCAAGCTGTGCACTCATTTCACTTTGCAATACATCTGTAAAAACACCCACAAATACTTTATCCGCGACTTCCGGAAAATCACTTGGATTATCGACCACGACTACGTGAGAATGCTGATAAATCCATCGGCGTACATCAGGAGCGTTTTGCCAGTCTTTGTTCACACTATTAATCAGCTGCAGTTCGCTGGTCAAATAGCGTGCATGCGTTTTGAGCTCCGGCAAATACAGACTGCGCCAAAAGAATAGAATCGACAAACCAACACTGATGAGCACAATAAAAGCAACCATCAAGGTTGTGAGCCAAGTGTTGGAATAAGAGCGTGCTAGCCAACCTTTACGACGTGGTTGCGGGTTTGTGGTGGTCATATGAGTCCAAGCGGTTGAGAGATGCTTTATTAAATCTATGAATAGAGAGAGTATGGGCAGCGCTCATGATAATGACTGATGGCGCTAACAAGTTATGTTATTAGAGTAGCATAATCAGAAGCTCTGACAGGTCGAAAAGACGAATCGATTTTATCAAACCTCTAAACAAGCTTTGATATCAGAGATATTTTACATTGAAGTGCATTTAAGCTATTGTTAATAAATAGATAAATTAGCACAGTTTATGTTTTCAATGCATAAATACTGTGATATAATTATGCCCTTTTTGGTATACCTGCGAAAGAGAGAATTCACATGGTTGTTATTCGTTTAGCACGGGGCGGTGCCAAGAAACGCCCATTTTATCAAGTAGTTGTTGCTGATCAACGCCGTTCGCGTGACGGTCGCTACATTGAAAACATTGGCTTTTTTAACCCACTCGCTAAAGAGTCTGAAGAAGCAGTACGCCTAAACATGGAAGCGTACAATGCGTGGGTCGCTAAAGGCGCACAGCCTTCAGATCGCGTTGCTTCATTAGCAAAAGCTTACAATAAGTCTGCTGCTCAAACTGAAGAAACTGCTTAAGTTTTTGTGGTTGCTGAGATGATTATAGCTTGACTATAGCCGTCTCTATAGACTTTAGAACACATAGCGTAACTGGTTTAACCAGGGTACGCCATTAACTGTTTATCGCTTTTGACACGACTTTTATCATTGTCGTTTTAATTATTTTTAGTTAATCCTTGCTAGGTTAGTCGTTATGTCATCTGCTCCAGACGCTAGTGCCCTCATGAAAATCGGTCAGCTTAAGAAGCCTTACGGCATCAAAGGCTGGCTTTGGGTGTTTAGCGATACAGATGATCGCACGGCAATATTTGACATGCAGCCGTGGTGGATGAAAACCGCCACTGGCATGAAGCCTTTGACTGTGAAAGCTTGGCGTGAACAAGGATCAGGAATCGTGGCTCAATTTGAGCAGGTTCCCGATCGTAATATTGCAGAGACAATGAACGGTGTTACCGTTTGGGTCGAGCAAGACGCCCTGCCTGAAACGGCTGAAGATGAATATTATTGGTCGGATTTGGTCAGCTTGCGCGTTATGAACGAGCAGGGTGAGTATTTAGGCGATATCACTGAGATGTTTGAAACTGGTGCCCACGATATCATGCGGGTAGCAGCAAAATCAGATAGCTTGGATAATGAAGAGCGCCTAATTCCATGGCACAAGCAAACGGTAGTCGAAGTCGATATGACTGAGAAAACAGTGCTTGTGGACTGGCCGAGTGATTATTAGCCGTTGAGCAAGTAGATAATTGAGCAAGTAGATATCAGATGTATTTTGCCGTCATTAGTGTTTTTCCTGAAATGTTTGCCACGATTCGTGAGTTTGGTATCACAGGTCGTGCAGTCACTAGGGAACAAGTGACGATCGAATGCATTAATCCACGTGATTTTACTACTGATAACTATCGTCGTATCGATGAGCGCCCGTATGGCGGGGGTCCTGGTATGGTGATGATGGCCGAGCCATTGTCAAAAGCCATCGAGGATGCGCGCCAGAGGGCTAGCCAATATGGCTGTCGTATCGATAGTGAGTATTGTCCGGTGATTTATCTATCACCACAAGGACAGACGCTCAGCGAGAGTGGTGTGGTCAATATGACTGAGTATGACGGCATGATTCTATTATGCGGTCGGTACGAAGGTATTGATGAGCGCTTACTGTCGCAGTATGTCGATATGGAAGTTTCGTTGGGTGATTATGTATTGACGGGTGGTGAGCTACCCGCAATGGTGGTGATGGATAGTGTGATACGTCGTTTGCCTGACATTATGGGTGATGACAAATCCGCCGAGCAAGACTCCTTTGTTGATGGTTTGCTTGATTGTCCTCACTACACTAAGCCACATGAGTTTGCTGGTATGGCAGTACCTGATGTTTTACTTTCAGGTCATCATGCCAATATCGCTAAGTGGCGCTTTAGTCAACAAGTCAGTCGTACCAAAACACGGCGTCCAGACTTGTGGCAAGCATTCACACCAACGGTAGAGCAAGTAAAGTGGTTAAAAGCATTGGCAAAAGTAGACAAAGATAGCTGATAGGGTAGTTATAAACTCGCTATACAGACTGGATTTGATAAACAGTTAAGTAATAGAATTTTGAGCAATATTAAAACGAGTCATAAAATAGTGGCCGTTGGTTATAACCCATTTACGTTGTGTCTCACTATAAAGAGATGCGATTAATTATTACAAACAGGTGATATGCGTTAAGCCTCTATTATCTAATGTGAGGAGATAACTCTCATGAGCAACAAGCATCCATTAGTTCAGGTCGTCGAAAACGCGCAATTGCGTGAATACCCTAGCTTTGCACCCGGCGATACCGTTGTGGTACAAGTAAAAGTACGTGAAGGTGAGCGTGAGCGTCTACAGGCTTTTGAAGGCGTTGTAATCGCTAAGCGTAACCGCGGTATCAACTCAGCGTTTACTGTACGTAAGATTTCAAGTGGCGTTGGTGTTGAGCGTGCATTCCAAGTGCATTCACCAATCATCGATAGCATCCAAGTGAAGCGTCGCGGTGCTGTTCGCCGTGCGAAACTATACTACTTACGTGAGCGTTCTGGTAAGTCAGCACGTATCCGCGAAAAGCTTAGTGCTCGTCCAGCTGCTCAGAAAAAAGCTGGCGCTTAAAGATCTGCTGCAGTTGAAGCTGCACATGGTATCTAAGTGTGAGTATTTGAGCATAAGTATCTAAGCACAAATATTTAAGTGCAGGCTTATTATCTATCCTTGGTTGTACGACGTACGACTCTTAGAGATAAGCCCATAGTAGATACAAGCCCTTATTCATAGGTTTATTTATAAATAAGCGGGCCATACCAAAAAAGACAAAACCCCAGTCTATGCGAAAGCTAGATTGGGGTTTTTGTATGTAAGGCTTAAATTAAAGTGAATAACGGTATCACGCAATATCAGAGGTATCGATACGAATACTTTGATCTTTTGATTTGCTATGCTTGCGCAAACGTATGTAGAGGGTTTTGGTGACAGTGGCGACTGTTTTTTGCTGATCGTCAACGATATCTACTTGGTACTCTCGAAACGCTGCTTTGCCCTCTTTTGTGAGCTCTTGAATAGTAATGATTTCCGAGCTAGGAATCTTCATCCGTGCCGTGACCTTGCTGTTGCCAGGCGCGACAAAGTCAATGTGTGAGCTTTTATCCCAAACCACATAGCTGCTGCCCAATTGGTGCATGAGCATCAGCATATAGAATGGATCAACCATGGAGTACAGGCTACCGCCAAACTGAGTGCCCACGATGTTTTTGTTCAGCGCGTTAAGCCCCATGCTGACGACGCATAGTCCTTGATCTAGGTTGATGTGTTCGATTTTGATACCAGCACCAATGTATGGTGCATAAGTATTGATACGTAGTTTAAGTAAGTGCGGTGTCAATAGTGGCATGATACCTTGTTTGGCTCTACGTTTTAGCGTCTCAAAATTATTGGGTAATAAGCTCATAAAGGCGTCCTGTTGCTTCTATCAGATTTTTTAATTATAACAATTTAGACAGTTCAAATATGCTGCTATTCACGAAAAGTTAGTCGTAAAGAATTACATCATAAGTAAAAAGCATTGAGACTACTAGCGCTAAAAAGTAAGCAAAACGCGGTAGTGCGAGTATGTGATGTCTTATTATTCATCTGCCTATATTGTAACTAAACGCGTATTATGCCTGACAGA
>NZ_JAKDUI010000142.1 GCF_030457785.1 Psychrobacter sp.
TTAAATCCTATCGAACAGATGTGGGCTTGGGTTAAACAAAAACGTAAAGAGTGGCGGCTAGATTGCGTTGATACCTTCTTATTTTATTTCTTATGGCTGTGTGGCGATTTATAAGTTCTTTGACTATAGCAATAGTAAAAGCGCCATGAAAAAAGCGAGCCACTCTCGTGACTCGCTTTTGCAGGCAGAACAGCTACCAATATTTTAGTCTCGACGTATATCTACATTAGTAGCTCACGCTTACCACTTTTGCCCATCGAGCTGACCAGTCCTGCCTCCTCCATTGAATCCACAATACGTGCCGCACGGTTATAGCCGATGCTAAACTTACGCTGAATGCTAGAAGCAGATACTTTTCGTGTTTCCATAATAAAGGCCACTGCATCATCGTATAAATCATCATCCTCGCCGGAGGAGCTGCCTGTGCTACCACCACCTGGGCTAGATAACTCAAAGTTCCCCGCCATATTATCGATATAATCCGGTGCACCACGCTCACGCCAAGCGTCGCAAACACGGTTCACCTCTTCATCGCTGACATAAGCACCATGCACACGGTCTGGCTCAATTTGTCCTGGTCCCAAAAACATCATGTCACCATTGCCTAGCATGTCCTCTGCACCGCCACTATCCAAGATAGTTCGCGAGTCGACTTTTGAGTTCACACGTAGGGCAGCACGTACAGGGATGTTGGCTTTGATCAGACCAGTAATCACATCGACCGACGGACGCTGGGTAGCCAGCATCAAGTGAATACCAGCTGCTCGTGACTTTTGTGCTAGGCGAGTGATTAGCTCTTCTGCTTGCTTGCCGACCTGCATAATCATGTCAGCAAACTCATCCGCGACGATAACGATCATCGGCAGGGTTTTTAGCTTTGGCGCTTGACTGACGCTCACGCTATCATTTGGTCGCCATAATGGATCAAGCATCGGATTGCCTGACGCTTCTGCGGCGATGACTTTTTTATTAAACTCATTCAGCTTACGCACCTTTAGTAAACTCATAAGCTGGTAACGACGCTCCATCTCCGCCACACACCATGACAGACTACTGGCTGCCTCGGTCATATCGGTGACAACTGGTGTTAATAAATGCGGGATGTCATTATAGTTGGCAAGCTCTAGCTGTTTTGGGTCGATCAAAATAAGCCGCAAATCATTCGGGGTGTATTTGAGCAACATAGACAATAGCATCGAGTTGACCAATACCGATTTACCAGAGCCAGTGGTACCTGCGACTAGCATGTGTGGCGCTCGAGCCAAGTCAGTGATGACAGGGTTGTCACCGATGTCTTTACCCATAGCCATACTGATTTGCGCTTTAGGGTCTTTGTAAGTATCAGTATTGAGCAGCTCAATCAAACGCACCATTTCGCGCTTTTTATTCGGTACTTCGATGCCGATATAAGGTTTACCAGGGATAACTTCCACCACACGTAAGGACGCCATCGAGAGTGAACGTGCCAAATCTCGCGAAATACCTGTCACCTTGCTGGCTTTTACGCCAGCAGCAAGCTCTACTTCAAAGCGAGTCACTACCGGACCTGGTATGGCGTTGACCACAGTCGCTTTTACATTGAACTCTTGTAACTTAATCTCCAATAACTCAGACAGCTGCTCAAGCTCTGCAGGTGTATAACTGGGTTTACGATCAGGATCAGGCTTATCTAATATAGAAAGCTCTGGAATAGGCGTGAGACTGTCGCGATAAGCAGCCGTCTGCATCGAGCGAGACTTCTGACTGAACGCAGCATCGTCACTGATATCTGGCATCACAGGTTTAGCGGTCTCATCACTAGTACCATCATCATCCGGCATCATGTCAGTGATATGATTCCCGCTATCCCTTTCAGGTACTGCAAAACTGACTGTTGGTGTGTCTGCAGACGCTGCTTGACTCGTCGCTGCCTTTGCGTTTACTGAGGAATTTGGTGAAATGCTTGAGGCTGAATCTGGCGTAGGTGCAGCCTTAGGATCCGCAGGCGGTGTATTGGTTGGCGTCATATCAGCCATTTCTGCAATAGCTTCAGTGCTTTGTGGTTGTGTTTCTGGTTTGGCTGCTGCTTCTGATACCGAAGAAGATGCGGGTTGTTCGGTGTCAACTGCCTGTACAGAAGGTTTATCAACAAGCTGGCTTTCTACATCTGAAGGAGCAGCGCCTTGCGATAATTTATCTGTATGTACTGAATCTTCTGTCTCTGACAGCTCTGGATTTAGAGCTACATTATTAGACTCAGTCACTACATGATCGGTTGCATCTACTGATATCAACTCAGAGGTGGTATGCTCTGCTAGCCATTCACCCGCCAGTGTATCTACGGATTTATCGACGGTCTGAGTTGTATCGTTTATGTCCGCTGAACTGATATCTGCTGAAACGGTGTCAGCAGTCGCTGGTGTGACTGATTCGCTGCTTGGTAGATCTTCAACTGACGTCTGATGTTCTTGACTACCATCAGTAGATACTGGACTAGCAGTAGATACTGGATTAGTAATAGGCGTTTGAGGCGCTGACACCTCTTCTTCCCTAGTCTCAGCTAGTGTTCCGGTATGACTTGCGCTGTCAGCCATTTGCTCGCTGGCCAATAGATCATCCACTGTATGCTCATCATTCCAAGAAAAACTTGGTTCGACTTTACGACTAGGCTGCGTCGTAGGATTTATAGATGACGATGCCTCTGGTGCCTTGCTTGCTTTGTCGTCGTTACCATTAGATGGTACAACTGCCGCGTCTACATGTTCATTTTTCTCATTATTAGACATAGCAGCTTGGGTTGCCGCTGCTACAGAGGCTTTCACGCTATCAGCCAATCCTGATGACGATAAAAAATCTGATAGTACATTACCGAATCGACCACTATCATCAACTGCGGACGTGCTACTAGAGGTTTCAGCCGATTGTAATTCTAACGGCAGCTGCTCATAATCAGAGGTCTTATGAGTATCTGCAACATCGACCCTATCATATTCAGCGGCAGCATCATTTGATGAGGTTGCGCTGTCATCGTACTTGGCTGCATTGGCTTTGACACCTGATCCAAACCACGACAGCGCAATCACTTTTTTATACATGGTCAGCCAATGTATATTAAAGGCAAAAGTCGCCGTGACAACGACGAACACCAGCAAAAACAACACACTGCCCCATTGTGATAACAACTGCGCCAAACGAGCTTGCAACTCCAAACCGATAATACCGCCAGCCACACCTTCCAGCTCAGTAGTGACAGGGTCGGCTACTTGTTGTACTAGAGCGACCATTTGAGCAAACAAGGCACTGCCGCTCAATAACAGGAATATATAAGCCACAAACCTCATCAGCCAAAGTGTGGGTTTGTTATCCCACCAGATCAAAACAGACTCATAAACGATAAATACGAGCAGCCACCAGGCGCCAAAACCAAAAAAGCCATAGAGCAAATCAGACAACCAAGCACCTGTTGCGCCACCCATATTATTGATCGTAGTCATATCACTACTGATATGTGACCAACTAGGATCGTTGCCCGTGTAGGTTATCAAAATGACAAACAGATAAACGGCCAGTATTAACCCAAGGAGGGTGAATATACCTTTTTTCAAATACTCAATTAGCGCTGCTGATATCACGTAAAATCTGCCTTGTTATTAATACTAAATACTTGCCATTGCATGATTAACTTTAACCATACGGACATAAAGTGTGACATATAAAGATACTGATGCTGATGCTGATGCTGATTGGAACCTACCTAGCGCAGTATTTAAGGCATATCTTCGATTGTTAATAGCTATGAGGCTATAGCACGATCATCCGCTACCACACTTGGCGTGACTTCTTATAATAACAAATACCTAGCTATAGTGGCGACCGTCTTATGAATAAAGCGTGCAACAAAACAAGGTAATGTACGATTTATATGACAATCGATACGATTAAGAAACACAACGCCGTGAGTAACTGCTGTCGAGGACTGACAGCCATCCGATTGGTATATAAAATATGGACAGATATGAAATCACGTTGAATACTCAATCATGGCACCGATATTGCGACCAGTTCTTTCTCAAAGCTGTCATGGTTTAATTATAATGATAGTCATATTTTCTTATGCAAACTTGCACTTTTAGCTTACTGCCCTTATGTTAGTATCACACAACAATTAGAGAGCCATATTACTTGTACTTTTTGATCATAGCTTTTAGGGCATATTGAAAACGTCCTAACCATATCGCGCCTTCATATTTTTAATTCTTATACCTAAAAAGGAACCATTTATGGCAACTGACAATACAGCGCCACGTCACGAAAAACTCATTATTTTAGGGTCAGGTCCTGCTGGTTATGCGGCCGCTATCTATGCTGCTCGTGCCAACCTCACTCCTGTCATGATCACTGGTATGGAAGTCGGTGGACAATTAACCACCACTACGGAAGTTGACAACTGGCCAGGTGATGCTTTTAACCTAACTGGTCCTGACCTCATGGAGCGCATGAAAGCCCATGCCGAACGTTTCGGCACCGAGCTGGTCTACGACCATATCAACGACGTCAATCTCAATGAACGTCCTTTCCAACTGTCTGGTAACAACGGCAACTATACTTGTGATGCTTTGATCATCTCGACAGGTGCCTCCGCACAGTACTTGGGGCTAGAGTCAGAAACCAAATTCAAAGGTCTTGGTGTGTCTGCTTGCGCCACTTGTGACGGTTTCTTTTATAAAGACCAAAAAGTCGCGGTAATCGGTGGTGGCAATACAGCAGTTGAAGAAGCGCTATACCTATCTAACATTGCCTCTGAGGTCACCCTCATACATCGTCGCGACAGCCTACGCTCTGAAAAAATATTACAAGATAAACTGTTTGAAAAAGCCAAAAATGGCAATATCAAAATCGAGTGGCACCATCAAGTAAAAGAAGTGGTCGGTGATGATATGGGTGTGAATGGTGTCATCATTGAATCCACAATCGATGGCAGTAGCAAGCAGATTGACGTACATGGCATGTTTGTCGCTATCGGTCATAAACCCAATACCGACTTATTCAAAGACCAGCTGGACATGAAAGACGGCTATCTTGTGGTCAATAGTGGTCTAAACGGCAATGCAACGCAAACCAGTATCGAAGGTGTGTTTGCAGCGGGTGATGTCGCCGATCACGTCTATCGCCAAGCGATTACTTCTGCTGGTACGGGCTGTATGGCTGCACTTGATGCTGAGAAATATCTGGATGCCATCGGTGATACAAATGCGAGTGACCATACTTATGCCTCCACATTGACAGCTGATAAAGAAGCATAAATGAACACTTTCTCACCACAGATTGAACCGCATGTCACGCCTCAAGCATTAAAAGAGCTTGGGCGTTATGACTTTCCTGACCCCGTCGCTATCGACCCTGACGGGGTTGGCATTGTCGCGGTAGGTGGTGATTTGGCAGCTGGAACATTGCTCTCTGCTTATGCGCAAGGGCTCTTTCCTTGGTTTAATGAAGACGAACCTATCGCTTGGTGGTGTCCCGAACCTCGCTGTGTGATGGTGCCGACAGACTATCAACCGAGCAGATCTCTACGTAAGCAAGCCAAAAAAGAACGCTGGCAGTTGACCTTAAATCAGGCTTTTGATGACGTTATCCATGCTTGTAGTCTACCTCGCAGCAACGGCTTGGCCGAAGGTGGGCACACTTGGATTCATGATGAGATGATTGAGGCTTATACCGGGCTACATGCTCGAGGATTTGCGCACAGTATAGAAGTCTGGGATGGTCAAGGTCAGCTAATTGGCGGGCTATATGGTTTAAAAATTGGCAGCATTTATTTTGGCGAATCGATGTTTCATCGTACCTCCAATGCCTCAAAGTTGGCGTTTTGGGGACTGATGCGTTTATGTGAGCAGGGCCACGTAGCGCTTGTCGACTGCCAGTTACCAAACGATCATTTGATGAGCCTAGGTGCCACGACGCTGCCACGTACTGATTTCCTCACTCAGTTGGACACCCTGATCGCCAATCCTACCATCAAGTGGCAAAACAACTCACACAGACCATTAGCAGTATCACGCCTTGACTCAATCGAATCTTGGCAACTCAAATCATGATGACGACTGAACCACGAAGTTATGGAGGTTATGATGGCACTTGATACACCATTTTTGTTGATCGGAAAACTGGCAAGCCAAGCCAATACGACCAAAGACACTGTGCGTCATTATGATCAATTGGGTTTGCTAAAGTCTCGGAAACGCCAAGCAGGATCGCGCTTATATACTGAGTTCCATCCTGAATGCATTGAGCGTATTGAACTGATTAAAAGTGCACAGGCCATCGGCTTTACCCTCATTGAAATCAAAGATAGCCTCAACAATTACTATGATGGTCATGTAGATATCGACTTACAACTGACGCTAACACAGCAAAAATTAGCACAAGTAGAAAACCAAAGAGCCAATATCAACGTCATGGTTGAACTGTTAAGTGAGCGTATCGAGATTCTTGAACGTATGAAAGCTGACAGTGATTATGAGTTTGATGTTGAGATCTGCAAAAAAACCATCCCCGTGCAACCCTAAACCATACCTTCCGATGTCAGCTCTTTTACTCGTAAGCGACTAAAAAGCGAGCAAAGTACTGAAGCCTTTCAAAGCCGTCACTGTTCTAAGGCGTGTCTTCGTAAGTACGTTGCATAATTAACGCATCGACCGCTGCTTGGTACGGCAGTTGATAATAATTTTTGCGTTTATGAATCACGGCAAACTCATGCTTTGTATATAGTGCCACCGCAGGCGCATTATCTGCTCTCACCTCTAGTAGTAAAGACGCTACGTCTCTCAGCTGCAATTCTTTATTCAATTGCGTCAACAGCTTTGAAGCAATACCCTGACGTTGATAATTAGGAAGTGTACCAATACGCAATACCTCTGCTTGCTCAAAGACCACTTGATACAAACAATAGCCAATCACCACTTTACCAGCGTTATCTATACCATCTTGCTCATCATAAACCAGCAGCATGTCGATACTGTCTTGCTCGAGCAGATCACACAATGCGTGATACTCCCATGCATCATGTGATTGTACTATCGACTCAATGTCGGCTACCTCTTGCACCGCCTGCCCTAAATTTGTTGCTTCTGCGGGTAATTTTTCTATGACGAACACAACAACTCCCTTACTTTATGAGGCTTAGCTATCAGTGTACTTGGTTTAAACGTCCTTTAAGTAAAACCTAGTCTTGTATAGCGACTATTTTAGCGTAAATTCGGGCTAATCTTTAAAACCAACAGAACACTTTGCTACTACTCACTTATTTTGATTGCTTCCCCCACAAAAAAAGCCACCCTTAGTTAAGGGTGGCTTTTCAACTTAAGAACTCACAAATATCAGCCTAGACTGACTT
>NZ_JAKDUI010000143.1 GCF_030457785.1 Psychrobacter sp.
ATTTGACGCCGTTTGGCAACATTTAGCCATTTTTAACCCATTTAGATGACTATCGCTTAAATTGAGGACACGCCCCACTTTAAAACAGGCTTACTTTAATGCCTTGGAGCTTTGTACATGACCAGCGCTTTTATCTTCAGCGATGATACTATCCTATGTCATCAGACATCTGATGGTTGGTGGCCTTTGCCAGTTCAATACTCAAAATCTGATGTTGACCTAAACAACGATGCATACCCACAGGCTTATCAGATTGGTCACGTTGCGCTGCTCGAAAGCTTGGCACTGATCCATTGGCAAACGACAGCTAGCACTGATCACAGTGACGTTGATATTAGACCAACGTTCACGGCGCAAGCTTCTAGCGCCATGAGTTACGACTATGCAGTCGCACATCATGTGGCATTACCTCCCGTCAATGAAAGTAGCGGTAATACCTTTGTCCCTTATCGCCAGTTGATCCTCCAACTGCCTGTCGCTTTATCGAACCAACTGAGCCAAGCCATACAGTTATTGCGTTGGCAAACAGACACTCGTTTCTGTAGCCGCTGCGCAACGCCTGTCATTCATGCCAGAAATGCCGAGCGCGCCATGGTCTGTCCTGCTTGTCAACTACACCAGTACCCTCGCGTACAACCTTGTATCATCACAGCCATCACTCGCCCAAACCCGCAAACAGGTGAAACGCAAATACTTCTGGCCCATCACCATCGTCATGGACAGCAGAAACAGCCACCGCTCTATGGCTTGATCGCAGGGTTTGTAGAAGTCGGTGAGAGTCTAGAGCATGCTGTCGTGCGTGAAGTCGCTGAAGAGGTCAATATCACTCTAACAGATATTCGCTATATCAGCAGTCAGCCGTGGCCATTCCCAACAAACTTAATGCTTGGGTTTCGCGCGACCTACGCAGGCGGTGATATCATCATCCAAGAAGATGAGTTGGCACATGCTGACTTCTTTGATCTCTCAAATTTACCCAAAATCCCTTCTAAAGGCAGTATTGCCTACGAGTTAATAGCCCAAATTTTGACAGAACAAGGCTTTGAGGCTTAAACAGTAATACCATGCACAAAAATTAGAGTAGCAAGAAAAAAGAGTGCAAGTCTTATCTCATGCTTTAACATTGAAATTTTAATGCCATCCCTATGAACTTCCTAGTACCCTAGCTATAGGAGGTATCTGCAAAATTTATGTTAAAATCATCATCCTAGTTTGCTGACTTTTTTAATCAGTCTCTAATCTGTGATGACACGCCCTCATATTTATACAGACTACTTCAGAACAACACCTCTACTATTTTTATACTAACGCCTTGCTGTATTGCTGGTATTAAGGTTTTTAATTAAATGCAAAGTGACACCCATATCCGCCTAGTCAATCTACCAATATTGTTTGATTCATTGAATATTGATGGCTTACCTGCTGATATACAATCCAAAATTTCACAAATAGACGCATGCTTGCCACAGACGCAGTGTGGTCTTTGCGATCATCCAGACGGCTGTCTACCATACGCCGCTGCCATCGTCATAGATGGTGAGCCTTATAATAAATGTGTCCCTGGCGGTCAACCAGTGACTGATTCGATTGCTCAGATTGTGGACGAAGATAGTTACGCAACAAACGCCACTCCGGATGCCGCTCCATCACAGTGGCCAATAGACACTAGCTCTGAGCGACCTACCGAGGTGCGCGCCGTGATACGTGAGGATGACTGTATCGGCTGCACTAAGTGCATACCAGCCTGCCCGGTCGACGCCATCGTCGGTACTGGCAAGCATATGCATACTATCTTTACAGATCTGTGTACCGGCTGCGAGCTGTGTATCGCCCCTTGCCCAGTCGACTGTATCGACTTAGTCACGGTTGATCGCAGCATTTCTATACCTGAGCGTGTAGCAGAACAAGAAGACTTACGTCAACGCTACCACACACATTTACGACGTGTGACGGAGCAACTGGCTGATAGCAGCAACAGCAAACCTGTGGTCAGTATGGTAGAGGCTAAACTG
This sequence comes from Psychrobacter sp., assembly GCF_030457785.1. Taxonomy (GTDB): domain Bacteria; phylum Pseudomonadota; class Gammaproteobacteria; order Pseudomonadales; family Moraxellaceae; genus Psychrobacter. The sequence continues at coordinate 2,013 of NZ_JAKDUI010000143.1, forward strand.
AACAATGCGGCAAGTCAGTCTTTAAACATCAGCGAAACACAAGCAAAAAACACCATTGCTGCAGCCAAGCTACGTACCAAAATCAAAAAACTGGAAAAACAACTGAGTGTACGTGCCAATGAAAAAAAGCAAGCCGATCTTGACACATTAAAAGCTGAGCTTGCGCAACTATGACCCAGTACTCACTACCTAGCACAACAACGTTAATTCATCGTTTTCATACGTTATTAATCCTCAGATTCAACAAAACCAATGATAGCCAACAGCCATGAGTAGAGCAGTCAAAAATAAAACAGCAGACACGCCGCCATCCAGACGTATGCCCAATCGCGACGTACGCCCATTTTTTGAAAAGCTGGCGGAAACGATAAAGGAGCCTGTCACCGAGCTCAACTATAGCAGTAATTTTGAGCTACTTATTGCGGTGATTTTATCAGCGCAGGCCACTGACGTGAGCGTCAACATCGCCACTGATCAGTTATACCCTATCGCCAACACGCCTGAAGCCATATTGGCATTGGGAGAGGATGGGCTTAAAACCTATATTAATAATATCGGTCTATACAATGCAAAAGCCAAAAACGTCATCAAAACCTGCCGTGATTTAATAGAAAAATTCAACAGTACCGTCCCTGATAATCGCCAAGACCTCGAATCCCTCGCTGGCGTTGGTCGTAAAACAGCTAACGTGGTGTTGAATACCGCCTTTGGTCAGCCGACCATGGCGGTGGATACCCATATCTTTCGAGTGGGCAATCGCACAGGACTCGCCACGGGAAAAACGGTATTGATCGTTGAAAAAAAACTGATCGAGCGGATTCCCGAAGATATCATTGTTGACGCCCACCACTATCTCATTTTACACGGGCGCTATACCTGCCAAGCACGCACACCGAAGTGTGGCGCTTGCGCGGTCTACGACGAATGCAAATTTAAAGACAAAGCTAAATTTTTGGAAATGTAACCTACTTACTTGATGTTTGGAAAACCAGATGCAAACGCTAACCGCACTACTGTTCAATGATTTTGAAACCTTGGATCTATTTGGACCTATAGAAATGTTCGGCTGCTTACCTGAAGATTATCGTCTTCAATTTGCATCAATCAATGGTGGTGTCACTCATAGTAAACATGGTGTAGCGATACAAACAACTGCTGTCAAAGATTTGACTCACCAAACTGACATCTTATTAATGGTAGGCGGGATGGGTACCCGTCAGCAAGTCAACCACAGAGAATTTTTGCAGACTGCTAACCTGTTTACTGATCAGGCCAGTTGGGTTCTGAGCGGCTGTACCGGTAGTGCGCTATTGGCCAAGGCTGGTGCTTTAAATGGCAGACGCGCGACGTCAAACAAATTATCGTGGCAATGGGTAATCGCCCAATCTGACAAGGTCAATTGGGTAAAGCAAGCACGTTGGGTCGTTGATAGCAAATTTTATACGTCATCAGGCGTTAGTGCCGGTATGGACATGGCGCTTGGTTTTATCGCTGACAGACATGACATAGATACAGCACGTAAAGTCGCCCAGTATACTGAATATCGCTGGCAAGAAAATAGCGACATGGACGACTTTTATCAAAAGTAAACAGTACTTGGTTGCGTCCTAATCCCATCCACCGCTAGAGTTTTGCCTCGATACACGGTAAAATGTAATGATTTTTGATTCATTTTCGCCTTTTTATTTTTATATACATTTAATAGTGACTGAATTCGAAGGCTACAGTCCCTGCAATTAAGCGATCCCATTATGCGTGAATACAATTTATTTACCTCAGAATCTGTAAGCGAAGGTCATCCGGATAAAATGGCTGACCAAATCTCAGACGCCATTCTCGATGCTATTTTACAACAAGACTTAGATGCACGTGTGGCATGCGAAACCCTAGTCAAAACGGGTGCGGTGATATTAGCAGGCGAAGTAACCTCGACAGCAAATATCGATCTTGAACGAATTGTCCGTGACACCGTAAAAGGTATCGGCTACCAACATTCAGACTTAGGGTTTGATGGCGAGACTTGTGCCGTGATCAATATGTTGGGCAAGCAGTCTCCTGAGATTGCTCAAGGCGTCGACCGTAGCAGCCCTGAAGAGCAAGGTGCCGGCGATCAAGGTCTGATGTTCGGCTATGCTAGCAACGAAACTGATGTATTGATGCCAGCACCGATCGAATTTTCTCATCGCTTAATGGAGCGTCAGTCGGAGCTGCGCCGCTCAGGAGAGTTGCCATGGTTACGCCCAGACGCCAAAGCACAGGTCACGTTGAAGTATGACGGAAATCGCCCAATTGCAGTTGACGCTGTCGTATTATCGACTCAGCACGACCCTAGCATCTCACAGTCTGATCTGAAAGAAGCCATCATGGAGTCTGTCATTAAACAAGTATTGCCTGCAGACCTATTACACGCAGGGACTCGTTATCATATCAACCCAACCGGTAAGTTTGTGATTGGTGGACCAGTCGGTGACGCCGGCCTCACTGGTCGTAAAATCATCGTAGACACCTATGGCGGCATGGCTCGTCATGGTGGTGGTGCTTTCAGTGGCAAAGACCCTTCGAAAGTAGATCGCAGTGCTGCTTATGCCGTACGCTACGTCGCAAAAAATATTGTAGCAGCTGGTCTTGCTGATCGCTGTGAAGTACAAGTCAGTTATGCAATTGGTGTCGCTGAGCCAACCTCTATCTCCGTAAATACGTTTGGCACCAGCAAAATCAGCAACGACGAAATCATTCGCTTGATTCGTACCCATTTCGATCTACGCCCTTATGGTATTACTCGTATGCTAAACTTGTTGCAACCGATGTATCAGCAGACTGCCACCTTTGGTCATTTCGGTCGCCCCGGCTCTGAAACTGCTTTTACTTGGGAAAAAACAGACAAAGCGGACATTTTAAAAGCAGACGCTGGCTTATAATCCAAACACTGTCGCATTAGTGAGTTTGCTCATTGGTGCGCTATAGCTATGCAAAAACACCAAAAATATTCAAAATCACCGACACTTATTAGGAGTCGTTTATGTCTCAAGAAAACAATCAAGATAAGAATAATGATCCAAACGTTGACATCACCCCTGAAATGCAGGCGTTTTACCAACGTGCAGATGCCATTATTGGTATTGCAAATAGCCAGCTAGGCCCTGAAGCCCATTCAGGACAAGTAGGTGCTTCTTTATTATATGCCGCTGCTCGCTATAGCGCCTCCGTCGCGTCTATTGGCTTTGTGAAAGGCGAAGACTTTGCTAAAGAAAAAGATGATATCGTCGAGTTTTATGTCAAACAGTACCGCCAAATGCTAAGTGACAATCTGACTGACTATGCCCAAAACTTTGACAAGTATGTGCAACTCAACCAAGACGATAAACCAGCTCAATAAAAATAAAATACCGTCATAAACACAAAACCCCCAAGCTTTATATAAAGCTTGGGGGTTTTTATTGCCTGTGAATTGGTCATCAACCACATGCTTAGTCAACACGGCAACTTTGATTGCCCCAATTCACCAAATTCTTCTCTCCACGAATATCCATAAAAGCCCTAAGAACATAATAAGAATATACTAAGAGAGAAAGACACTTAGGGCGATTCTAGTCGTCTTTTTGAAGATCAGGAGGACCTTCTAGTAACTCTTCATCACGGAACTCATTGGCCGAATTATGCTCTGCTGACTCTTCGGTGTCAAACCACTGCTGATTGCGATACAGCACCAATCTGTCTCGACTCAGACCACGTAGTAATGAGTACATCATGATGACAATCACAATGGCAAAAGGAAATCCTGAAACAATAGAAGCTGCCTGCAATGCACTAAGACCACCTGCTGCTAATAATATCGCAGCGATAACCCCTTCTGTGCCCGCCCAAAACAATCGCTGTACCTTTGGCGGATTGGTATCACCACCTGACGTCAGCATATCAACAACAAAGCTAGCCGAGTCAGAAGATGTGACAAACCACAGTGTGATCATAACCACAATCAATAATGACGTCGCTTCTGTAAAAGGATATAACTCCATCAGTTTAAAGATCGCACTACTGCTATCAGCCTTAACCGCTTCAACCAAGCCAGGGCTTGCCAAATCAGGATTGACAGCTGCCATAAGCTCCATATTGACCGCAGAACCGCCAAAAGCAGTAAACCAGAGAAACAGAATCGCTACAGGGATTAATAATACACCCAAAATAAACTCACGAATCGTACGTCCACGAGAGATACGTGCGACGAATACGCCTACAAATGGTGACCAGCTAATCCACCATGCCCAATAAAATATCGTCCATGCAGACTGCCAGTTTTCTTCGCCTTCATATGATTCGGTCCACATGCCTAATGGAATAGCTTGATGCAGATAGTTACCAGTATTTTCGATCAAGCTATTAAAAATAAATTGCGTTGGTCCTAAGATAATCACGAAGGTTAATAAAACGAATGTAAAAAGAATATTAATATCACTTAGGCGCTTAATACCTTTGTCTACTCCCAACATCAATGACAGGCTAGCAAACCCAGTAATACAAGCGATCAGAATAATCTGTGTGGTAATACTGTTAGGAATACCAAACAAACTATCGAGACCAGAATTAATCTGTAAGACCCCAAGACCTAAGGTGGTAACCACCCCAAACATCGTTCCAAATACTGCTAAGGTATCCACCGTATGACCCATAGGACCGTAGATTTTTTTACCGATGAGTGGGTAAAGGGTTGAACGAATCGCCAAGGGCAAGCCCACTCGATAGTGAAAATAAGCCAATGCTAGCGCCACTACACCATAAAGTGCCCAGACATGAAATCCATAATGCAAAAACGAGATATTCATTGCCAACTTAGCCGCTTCAATGGTCTCTCCTTCACCCAATGGCGGTGCCATGAAATGATACAGTGGCTCAGAAGTACCCCAATAAATTAGCCCAATACCGATACCTGCCGAAAACAACATCCCAATCCAAGACACCAGATTGTATTCGGGTCTCTCTGTCTGATAGCCAAGTCGAATATCACCATATCGGCTAAATATCAGGTAGACGCTCATTAGTAAAGCCAAGTTTATGACTACGATAAAGAACCAGCCAAAGCGTAAAGATACAAACGCTTGCGCTTCATTAAACACTAACTCTGCTTGTTCATTGAATAAAGCACCAAAAATAATAAAAGCAATGATAAGCAGTGCTGAGGTCAGAAACACAGGCTTATTCACCCGCGGAAAAGGGCCTAATCGACCAACTTTGACATGATCCATAGATTTTTCCTAGAAATAAAAGTTTGTAACGTTACCAAGATAAACACTTCTTAGATTAACACACCAAGTGCAACGCTAATTAATATTATAGAACGCCTGCAT
>NZ_JAKDUI010000144.1 GCF_030457785.1 Psychrobacter sp.
TTGATGTGGGTGACCAGTACTAGTACTAATATAACAATTCACTGATGGTGCTATTGAGTGAGGATCTATTGATATTAACCCCAAGCCATAGCCAAACGTTTTTGTTGGTAGCGAAGGCGTATTGTCAATAAAATAGAGGCCAAGAATAATCCTGTGATTAATGCCATCCAAAACCCTTGAGCACCAACATCAGTGAAGCGTACCAAATAAATACCCATCGGTAGTGCGACCACCCAATAACAAAACAACGTCACCCACATCGGTACAGTTGTATCCTGCATACCACGCAATATACCGGCAACGTTGACCTGCCAGCCATCAAATAATTGATAAGCTAGTGCAAATATCAGCAAGTGCATGGACTGGGCGATGACTTCTGGATCGTCAGAGAATGCCGCAGCCAGCTGCGGTCTGAATAGCCAAATACCGAGCATGCAGGTAAGTGCAATCAATATCGCCCAGACGAGTCCAGTGGCTTGTACTTGTCGCAGCGAAAGGAGGTTTTTTTCACCAAAACGATTGGATATCATGATAGTTAGTGCCATCGCAACTGAGATGGGTATCATGAACAACTGAGAGGTGACGGACAGCGCTACTTGGTGTGAGGCTGTTGCTAACTCTCCTAGTGGGCTGATAACAAGTGCACCTAAGCTAAACAAGCTGGCTTCAAAAAAGATAGCGACGCCAATGGGTACGCCAAGCTTTAGCAATTTTTTGATCTGTTGGCGATTTGGACTGGCAAAGCCGTAGAAAAACCGAGTGCTAGCAAACTGTTGACGTCTCGTAAAACTGGTATAGATGCCCAGTAGTAGTACATTGATCCATAGTACCAAAGCGGTCGCCACGCCGCAGCCCGCACCACCAAGCTCAGGCATGCCAAATAACCCGTGAATAAATATAAAGTTAAGTGGAATATCGGCAAGTAGACCAATAATACTGATGATGGTCACTGGCTCTGGTCGACCGAGCGCCTCACAGTAACTGCGAAGCACTGCATAAATCGCTAGTGCCGGGAAACCAAAGGACACCGCATGCAAATACTGTGACGCAATTGGCTGGATGTTTTCGGGGACACCCATCAATCCAAGAATATTGGGTGCCAAGTTGACAATAATAAAGCCAAGAATACCGATAACACCTGCCGTCCATAGCGACTGCTGAGTGATGTGAGGTACTTTGCTGTGCTCGTTTTGTCCTATCGCTTCACCGATAAGCGGAGTAGTGGCAATTAAAACACCAGTGGCTAATAAAAAAAGTGGTAACCAAATACCAGAACCAACGGCCACAGCGGCTAAATCAAGCGCGGAGACCTGACCTGCCATGATCGAATCCACCACACCAAGTGCTGCTTGGCAAAACTGAGTGATTAAAATAGGAAATGCCAGAACGCCTAAGCGCAAGCTGTAGCTTTTAAAATCTCTAAAAGATAATGGGAAATCCATAGTGAGCAACTTTTTATTCTTCAAAATAATGACGATTGATGTGCAAATATGCCAGCAATAAATTAATAGTAGGGCGATAAAACCGTTTCATACAACTACAGTGATTACTAGGCGTAGGCGAACCAGTCAATCGGTAGGTTTTATTGTTTTTAGATTGCAAAATCTCAAAGCCAACGTGCTGTCGGTGGAGGATTAAAAAAATTAATGCGCTAAAATAAAAATAACCCGTCAATCCAAAACAGGAGTTGACAGGTCATTATTAGACAAGATAGTAAAGAAGCGACACCAATATGTCAATGCTTTAGTCGTACCCAAGTTATGGAGGTTGCTGTCGGTATTCGATCAAGCAACCATGGCGATGACATCACCTTTTTAAACAGTAGAGTATCCATCAGCATTATCCACTTATGAGTAGCTTGCTGTCTAACGGCCCTGTAGGTGTGCAGGGTTGGTATGCATCACTTTTGCTTGCTTTATCGTCCTTCAGGTAAGTCTTGTACCAAAGCTTCATAACCAATCATTGTATTATTGGCATCAAAAGCTTGAACGATGATAGCGTAATTGGTTGATGTATTTGGAATAACAGGCGAAAACTGTGTTTCAAGGTTACTAAATACGACGTTTCGTACATAGCCATTAGAACCAGTTTCTGCTTTGTCGACATCAATCTGGCTGACCAATATGTGCTGCGTGTTTCTTGGGTTGTCCCAAGTCACTATTTTTTGAGTGCCATTGCCGCTGATATCAAGATCCATATCGTCGAGACTATAATCAAGTGGGTAGGTACTAAAGTTTGAGCGGTCGCTGATGGTGTAAGTCACATTGCAATTGTTTTCGCCACTTGACAAGGTGCTGCCACCAAGACCGTCTAGATATTCAAAACTGCCTTTCCAAGGTTCGCCTGCCTCATCTTCTTCAAAGCTGCCAGCAAAGGTAGTGAGGAGGTTAGGGGTTCTATTCCCAATTCATCGACGTACTTAATGTCTAAAAATTCAAGCGTGTCAAGACTGCCTGTGACTTTGCCAGCGATATAGTTATCAACTTTGATTGCAGAGTTAATGCCCAAAGAATTGTTTTCTTGGCAAGCCTTTTGCTGATAGCTGAAACTGCCATCGACGCTACCCGCGCCATCGTTACTAATGTCGAAGTATACCGCACCAATGTCGATATCATTGTCATTGCCATCATTGAGCTCGACGAAATGTCCTACGTATAAGCCACCACGGCCGCCTTCAGGCGTTAATTTGTCTAAGAAGTTGTCAAATGACTCTTCTGGTATAAATATCGACTCCAAAATTTCAGCCATGCTTTTTTCGTCGTCGCTGAGTTTGTCCTCAACTTCTTTGTATTCTTCTTTGATAGAGTCTTCTAGTCGATCATATTCGTCATTTATTTGATCTTCTATTCGGTCATGCTCTTCTTCTATCTTGTCACCATCGCTGCCACAAGCACTGAGTGTCAGACTGAAGATGCTTGCAGTTAGTACAGAGAGTAATAGCTTGGGGGCGCTCATAAAGGAGTCCTAGTAGTTGGTATGTGACTGGTATACAGGCGTATCGGGATTAGAGATTGATGGATCCTCTTACTGCTGTAAATATAGCAAAATTTGTACTGCTTTGGCATGGGTAGCTATGAATTAATGGTATGAAAATAGTTATCCTATAGATCCAGTTGTCTTGTAGAACTAGCTATCTTATAAGGCTAGGAAACGTCATCAGGCAATAGGCTAAGGACCTGTGCCATATTCATAATAGCTCGCCAATGTTCGGGTTCTAAAGGAATAACGGTCAGTTGTTCACAGCCTTTTTTTAATAGTAATGAGTCCTCAAGCGCGGGGATGCATTTCAGCTCTCGCAAAGGTAAGACGTCAGTGAATTTTTGCTCAAAAGTGACATCTACCATATACCAGCGTGGTTCATCTTCGGTTGCGACGGGGTCGTAGTGACGATGTTCGGGATGGAACTGGCTGTGATCAGGGTAACTCTCTTTACTCACCGTCATGATACCGGCCAGACCAGAGGGCTTGGCGCTAGAGTGGTAAAAAAACACTTTGTCACCGACGCGCATATCATCACGCATAAAGTTGCGAGCACGGTAGTTGCGTACTCCATCCCAACTGTCAGAACCTAAGCGCTGCAAATCGTCAATACCGAAAAATGCGGGGTTGGACTTCATCAGCCAATAAGCCATACTTAAATTCCTTATTCTTCGACTGCTTAATATTCTGTGGATAGTAATATGTGCTAAACCTCATATTATTCATAACTTCCAAGCAGGCGGTTTTATGTTTTTTTTGTCGGTCAGTAGCTTAAACGCTGAGTGTTTTAAACAATTTTTAGTGCATTGTTGATAGTTTATCATTATGACACTTTTCTTTATTACCTGTAGCCGTTATCCTAGCGCTACTTTTTGTTGAAGACAACAGTCAGCTTTGTTGAAAACAGCAATCAGCCGTTTATACCTACCTGCTTATAGATACCCTCGCTATGTCAAACACCAAACCTGTTCGCTATGACAATGATAGTAACGACAATGATAGTAATGCCACCAATGTTACCAACGACATGTCGGCGATAAAGGTCAAAGATATCCCATTGGCACTTTATATACATATCCCATGGTGTGTAAAAAAATGTCCTTACTGCGATTTTAACTCACACGAGTTGAAAGATGACAGTCAGCCATCTATGTATGATGAGTATGTTGATGTGCTTCTATCAGACGCCTCCCTGCAGCAAGCATTGGCGCAAGAACGTGAGATTAGCTCAATTTTCATCGGTGGTGGTACGCCCTCATTGCTACCTATCGCTCAATATCAGCGGTTATTTGCTGGTTTACGTGACATTTTTAGGTTTGCTGACGATATCGAAGTGACGATGGAGGCCAATCCAGGCACACTGGAACACGCGCCATTTGCTCAATACTTGGATGTGGGTATCAATCGTTTGTCGATTGGGGTACAGAGCTTTGCTGCTGATAAGCTAACAACTCTTGGTCGTATCCATGATCCAGGACAAGCGCTGTCAGCGATTCATGCAGCTCGTGCTGCGGGATTTAAACGTGTCAATGTTGATTTGATGCATGGACTGCCTCAGCAAACGATGAGTGAAGCGCTACGAGATATTCAGATGGCACATGATGCCGGTGCGACCCATATTTCGTGGTATCAACTAACAATTGAGCCCAATACGGTGTTTTATCGTAGCCAGCCGGTATTGCCTGATGAAGACAACTTGGCTGATATTGAGCAGAGCGGTCAGGCATTATTGCAGAAACTGGGCTATAGTAATTATGAAGTATCTGCTTGGGTAGGCACGTCTGATGAACCCTGTAGGCACAATGTTAACTATTGGCAGTTCGGTGACTATTTGGCCATCGGTGCTGGTGCGCATGGCAAAGTGACTATTGAAGTGGCTATTGGAGCGACTATTAAAGTGACTACTGATGATGAACCGTCAACGCATCATGTGACAGAAGCGAATAAAGAGTCACGGCATCACTTATTAACTGAGTCTGGTATCTACCGTTTTAGTAAGTCGCGGTTGCCTAAAGATTATATGGACCATCAGAGTGATTCCACTTCATCTGCTTTGAGCCAAAATGCACCGAAAATGGTTGGCTGGAAAGCGATTGCTAGTGATGAGATGGTCAGTGAGTTTATGCTCAATGCGTTACGCCTACATGATGGGATAGAGTGGTCGATGTTTACTGGTAGAACGGGAGTTGGTTACGATGAAGTGTCAGAACAAGTAGAGAAGCTGGTTACTCAGGGGTTGCTAAAAGACGATACTGAGCGGTTACAGCCTACCGTGTTGGGACAGCGTTATCTTAATCAGATACTGCGCGAGTTTTTATAGGGTGGTATATTGCTAATGCACAAAAATCGAAGCGTGGCTAAAAACGTGGCAGTAATATGAAAAAAAAGGCCTATCACATTGAGTGATAAGCCCTTTAGAAAAACTAAAACCTTACTGCTTAGATTTTGTCTTCTACGTCTTGTGCACCACCAGTAACAGCGTTACCAGCATTCGATACGTCTTGGCCTAGGCCTTTGAATGTGTTGCAACCAGTTAAAACAAACATAGCGGTCAATGATGCAATAATTACTTTTTTCATAATAGTGTCCTCAAAACGAATTAGTTGTTATAAGTAGTGACAATGACGCTGAGCAATTTTGGTGCTGACCAATTTTCTCAAGCCTCACTGTAGATCGATAGATAAGCATGTGATGTATACAGAACATCTCGCTATCCATTGACGTCATCATAGTAAAAGTTGAAAACGGTGCACAGTACTGAAATGTAATTATCAGCAGCAAACTGTAACTATCAGCAGCAAACTGTAATTTTTGATTACTTATTGCTAATAAATATATATATGATCAGCTTTGATCGCTTATGGAGTTAATATGACCATTCATGTCGTGCTGGTAGCACCTAAAATGCCAAGCAATACGGGCAATATTATTCGCTTATGTGCCAATACAGGTGCGCAACTGCACCTGGTAAAACCTTTGGGTTTTGAGCTTGATGATAAGAAGTTGCGCCGTGCAGGATTGGATTACCATGAATACGCGCATTTGCAAGTACATGATGATTGGTCGGCGGCGAGACAGGCGTTGCGTTCAGCTGACTGTCATGTCGTCACTGCATTGACGACTAAGCTAAGCAAGCCATTTTATGATTATGACTTTTCTGGAAAGCAATTAGAGGATGAACATCAGGCGTCTAATCAAGAACCTGATGTAGACCAAAGATCTAATGTGGCACTGGTTTTTGGGTCTGAAACGGCAGGTTTGGCAGACGATATACGTGAAGACATTGGATCTGATAACTGGCTAAGGCTGCCAATGCTGGCGGATTCACGCAGTTTGAATTTGTCCAATAGTGTGGCGATATGTCTCTATGAGATCTGGCGCCAGCAAAGATTTTCTGGCGATGAAGGTCGAAGTGTCGGCTATGAGACCTTGACAGTTTATGATCCCAAATAAAGATTTGGTGATTGATCAAAGCAGTGCTTTTTATTTGAGGTTATGTCCTAAGTTCGCATCAAAATTATAGTATTACAAGCAGTTAGGGGGTTTTGGTAGACCCGAAAGACGATTGACATGGCGTGCTACCAACCCTGTTTTAAAAAGCTGTTGCAGTTTTTGATTGCTAATATCGTTGTCAGGCAGGGTTTTTTGTAGCCATTTAATCAACGGCCGTGTCGCCGGTGCGTGATTAAATTTAGTAAAAAATGCTCGCACTTGCTGCAAAATCAGTAAGTGTTCGGCACCTAAGTGCACTTCTAAAGTATCAGCCAGTTGTTGAGCAATATCAGGCGTCCAAATTGTATGATCACACAGGTGCCCGTCTTGATCTAACTCAACGTTGACTGCTGTAGTGGAGGGTGGGTTCGTATTCACACTATTCATAAGGCGATGGTCACTACTTTGTCAAATGCTACATCATTATCGTATCTATTATGCTCTTGGGTCAGATTGACCCATTCCTCATCAGTCAACAAACCAGATAACTTAGCTGCTAACTGGAGCTTGCTAGAGGTGTTGGTTGTCAGTTGTGCGACATCATCAGTCAATGCATAAATAGCACTGATGCCTTCTATGCCATTATCGGCTAAATAAGCACTAAACCAGTCTACAAAAGCGACCGTTGTACCGAGTAAAACAATGCTATCACCTTTGTGCCATGTGCGAGCCATTTCCTCAGTGCTGCGTCTGAGCGTGTCCATCGTACTGTGTAATTGGTATAGAGTTGCCATAAAGCTATCCAGTTGCTATCTCAAAAGTAAATCATGAACTACCCACTACCTTAGAGGTAGGGGTTTCTTAGGTAATGCTCATACTT
>NZ_JAKDUI010000145.1 GCF_030457785.1 Psychrobacter sp.
ATTAGTAATGAAGATTTAAAAAAAGAAATAAATAATATTTTTAAAAAAATAGAAAATAAATAAAATGAAGTTTTTAATAAAAAAAATAAAATATTTTATTTATAATTTATTTCGTCTTTTTATTGTTTTTTATCAAAAAATAATCAGCCCATTATTTCCTGCCAGATGTCGGTATTACCCAACGTGTTCAAATTATGGTAAGCAAGCACTAGCATGGCACGGTGTTCAAAAGGGTAGTTGGCTGACGTTAAAACGTATCTGCCGCTGTCATCCATTAGGCGGTCATGGTATTGACTTTGTACCACTGCCCTTGTCTTCTTATCGCTATCAGTTTTTGCCTGTTGCGGAGTTCGCTGTTATCAAGTCTCGGGGTTGGTATGTTTATAGAGACCGTACTGGCTATGTCGCTCGTCTAAACCATATGATGAGCTTGGTGTAACGCTCGACAGCAAATGTGTATAGAGCCATGACCTCAACAACCTTCAAGTTATATAGACTCTTGGTATCATTTATAATGGTTTTTTAGTAAAATGATGAACATTTTATGTGATTGACTGCCGATATCACTGCTCAGGATGCGTTGTAGTACTGGCGGGTGGTCATGACACATGCCTGATTTTTTATTCCCTAATTTTTTAATCTAGGAACGGTTTATGCAAAAGATATTTCGGGTGATGATCATCGTTGCGATGTTGATCACCGCTTATCTGCTGATTTTGGCATGGCGAGATGATTATGCTGATACACCAGCTGTGGACACAGTGCCAGAAGCTACCAACACAGTAGGTGCTGACATTCCTTCTTCGACAGGTGCGGCAGGTGATATTCCAGCACAAGCGTTACCTGCTGATTCAGGTGCTGTGGCTGAGACTTCGGTCCAAGATACAGGCTTAATCACAGTAACGACTGATCGCTATGATATAAAAATCAATCCAGAAGGCGGTGACATCGTTTACGCTGCTCTCAAGCAGTATGACGAGACGCTCGATGGTGATACGTCTTTCGTATTGTTGGAGAATAACAGTAATCGTGTGTATGTGGCTCAGTCTGGATTGATCGGTCAAGATGGTATCGATACAGCGGACAGCCGTGCTATCTACAGTCACACTGCTAATAACTATGTGATGGAAGCAGGGCAAGGAACGTTATCAGTACCACTCACCTATGAAGAAAATGGTGTGACGGTTACTAAAACCTTTACGTTCACAGAAAACAAATATCCGATTGATGTTAGTTATCAGATCCAGAATGCTTCTGCCGATGCTTGGCAAGGTCAAATGTTTGCGCAGCTAAAGCGTGACGATAGTAAAGACCCCGGCATGTCTGATAAAGGTGTGCTGAGCATGGCGACGTATTTAGGCGGCGCATGGGGTACACCTGATGACCCATATAATAAGCTGAAGTTTGATGAGTTTAATGACGGTGAGCTGACCACAACGAGTAACGATGGTTGGGTTGGTGTTGTGCAGCATTATTTTGTCTCTGCATGGACGCCTGAAAATTTCACTGGGGATTTCTTTAGTCGTGAAACTGGTAGTGATTATTTCATCGGTTTTAATAGTGAACCAGTCAATGTAGCACCAAATAACCAATTAACATTGAATGCTACGCTATATGCAGGACCTAAGGTACAGTCTGAGCTTAAAGACGTGGCTGTGGGATTGAATCAGACCGTCGACTACGGTTTATTATGGCCAATTTCTAAGATCTTGTTTGCTATCTTGGATGGTATTCACAATATTATCGGTAATTGGGGTTGGTCAATTATTGTACTGACCATCTTGGTAAAAATCTCTCTAATGTGGTTCTCAAATAAGAGCTACTACTCTATGGCAAAAATGCGTGCTATAGCGCCAAGACTGACGGCGCTTAAAGAAGAGCATGGCGATGACCGTATGAAGATGTCGCAAGAGATGATGGCGATTTATAAAGAAGAGAAAGTTAACCCAATGGCTGGTTGTCTGCCTATTCTAATGCAGATGCCGATATTCTTAGCGTTGTATTGGGTGCTAGTAGAGAGTGTTGAGTTGCGCCATGCACCATGGATATTGTGGATCCAGGATCTTTCAGCGATGGATCCTTGGTTTATTTTGCCGTTGATTATGGGTGCTTCGATGTTTGTCCAGCAGCAGCTAAATCCACAGCCAGCTGATCCAATGCAAGCAAAAGTGATGAAGTTCTTGCCTATTATCTTCACTGTTTTCATGCTGTTCTTCCCTGCAGGTCTGGTTCTATACTGGACGGTGAACAACTTATTTAGTATGACGCAACAATATATTGTCAACAAAAAAGTAGAGAAAGAAAACGAGCTCCGCACTGTGAAAGTTCAGGATTAAAAGGCTCGGCCTCACTGCCTGATAGTTATTAGATAGTGATTAACAGAAACCACCGCTATAGCGGTGGTTTTTTTATGTTTGATGATTAAAGCCTTGCTTATACCTGTTCGTTAAACCCTAAAGAGCATGAGTAATAACGCTGAAAATTGACCGCTGTAAGTTTGTTTTGTCAGTCTGCGTTCAGCCGTTTATAATGGGGCTTTTAGTTAACGAGAGTGATTGTGGAACCTATAGAGCTGACACAAGACATACCTGATATATCCGACAAACCTGAGCTATCTGGACTGCCCACGATTGCCGCTGTAGCGACACCGCTCGGTCGTGGCGGCGTTGGTGTGATACGTCTGTCAGGTGATCGTGCATACGCTATCGCCTGTGCCTTAACTGGGAAATCTGCCTTTACACCACGTATGGCCAGTTTTTGCCGGTTTTATCAAGAAGGTGGTATGGTGGTTGATGAAGGTTTGGTGCTATATTTTAAGGGACCAAATTCATTTACGGGTGAAGATGTCATTGAGCTGCAAGGGCATGGTGGTGTGATTTTGCAAAACCAGTTGTTGGCTCGAGTGTTTGAGTTGGGTGCAAAGCAAGCAGGTGCAGGGGAGTTTTCTTATCGTGCTTTTGATAATGATAAGCTGGATCTGGTGCAGGCAGAAGCCATCGCAGACGCTATCGATGCGACCAGTGCTGCCGCTGCTAGCAGTGCCATTCGCTCTCTTAGTGGTGAGTTTTCACAAAAAATAAATCAGCTTTTAGAGCAGCTGATTCATTTGCGTTTGCATGTAGAAGCTGCGATTGATTTTCCTGATGAGGAGGACGTGGATTTCTTATCTGACGGCGTCATACAAGCTAAGTTGGAGCAAACGCAAGCTAAAATACAGCAAGTGTTGGCAACAGCAAAACAAGGTCAGTTGTTACGAGATGGTATTCACGTGGTGCTAGCAGGTAGACCTAATGCAGGTAAATCGAGCTTGCTGAATCGCCTAGCAGGACAAGACCGAGCTATCGTGACCGATGTAGCCGGTACTACTCGAGATACGCTACAAGAAACGGTCGTACTCAATGGTTTGACACTGCATCTGACCGATACGGCAGGGTTGCGTGAAACAGAAGATACGGTCGAACGCATTGGCATTGAGCGTGCGCACACTGCTATTACACAGGCTGATATGTTGTTGATGGTTTATGATGTCACTAGAGATCTTGAAGAAAAAACCACGCCATTACAGTTAGCCGAGCAGCTATTTGGTGAGCTTCCAGAGCCAAAACGTTTATTAATTATCGCCAATAAAAGTGACTTGTTGAGTGCTAACGATAGTGATATGAAGTCTGTTTCGAAAATGCAGATCAAAGACCAAGGTTACGAACAGGTCGATGTTTCATGTGAAACAGGCACCGGTATCGATGAGTTGGTAGAGACCTTGTGTGATAAGGTAGGATTTCACCCACCAGAAAACAGTCTGATTGCCCGTACGCGACATATCGATGCGCTGAAGCGGACGGCTGATTATTTAGCAGAAGCACACGACCAGTTAACAGTATTTCAGGCAGGGGAGTTGGTTGCCGAAAGCTTACGCCAAGCTCAGATTAGCTTGGGCGAAATCACGGGTGAGTTTAGCGCTGATGACCTGTTGGGTAAGATATTTGGTAGTTTTTGTATTGGTAAATAGCCAACACTCAATAAAAAACGTTTCGTTTTTAATTGACTAAAAAAACAGCTAAGGTAAACAATACACAACGTGAGTGCCCACTGATCTGTCTATCTTTAAAAAGGGAAGTATTATGCACTGTCCATATTGTAACGCGTCAGAGACCAAAGTTATTGACTCGCGCCTTGCTGCAGAAGGTGCACAAGTACGTCGTCGTCGCTCGTGCAATGGCTGTCAGGAACGTTTCACTACCTTTGAGATGGTAGAGGTAGTAATGCCTCGGATCATCAAGTCTAGTGGCAAGATAGAACCCTATGACAATGAAAAACTTCGTCGTTCTATCTTATTGCCGTTGCAAAAGCGTCCTATTACGATTGACGACCAAGAGGCGATGATTAGCCGCGTTGAGAAACGGGTTCGGCAAATGGGTGAGCGTGAGATTAGCAGTAAAGTTTTGGGTGAGATTATCATGAGCGAGCTTAAGACTTTAGATGATGTGGCCTATGTACGCTTTGCTAGCGTATATCGTGACTTTCAAGACATTGATGCTTTCCATCAAGAGATTGCCAATATTCGTCCAAATGAAAAGTAGTATCAAGCCCGAACTCACGATGAGATATAGTGAGGTCGCTTGCTTTGAAAGCTAGCGTAGTATTTGCAGTTTGAGTTATAAACTCAGTCATCACGTCGTCGCGTTGTTCTGCTCATATCAGGCAAAAACTGATTAATAATACCAGTACTGATTTATTCATCTACTCATTGATTAAGCCCACACTTATGTCACAGCTCAACCCAAACCATGCCCAAGATGCACAAGACCGTTACTTCATGATGCTTGCTATTGAACAAGCCAAGCAAGGCTTGTATACCACCAGACCAAATCCTGCAGTAGGCTGTGTCATCGTTCAGGGAGAAACCGTTG
Source organism: Psychrobacter sp. (assembly GCF_030457785.1). Lineage (GTDB taxonomy): Bacteria > Pseudomonadota > Gammaproteobacteria > Pseudomonadales > Moraxellaceae > Psychrobacter. The sequence goes on from NZ_JAKDUI010000145.1 coordinate 4,908, forward strand.
TCGGTCAAGGGTTTCATCCCAAGGCAGGTCAGCCTCATGCAGAAGTATTTGCGCTCAAAGAAGCAGGGAACAACGCAACAGGTGCTACTGCCTACGTGACGTTAGAACCTTGTAGCCATACTGGGCGTACACCGCCTTGCGCACAGGCACTTGTCGATGCTGGTGTGAAACGTGTCGTGATTGCAGCACTTGACCCCAACCCACAGGTTGCCGGACGAGGTATAAGGCTGTTGGAACAGGCTGGGATTGAGGTCACGGTTGGCGTATTAACATCACAGGCAGAGTCACTGAACCGTGGGTTTTTGAAGGCGATGCTCACGCAAATGCCTTACGTGCGCCTCAAAATTGCTACCAGCTTAGACGGCCGCACAGCTATGGCGTCTGGCGAGTCAAAATGGATCACATCTAGCGCCTCTCGTGAAGACGTACAGAGACTGCGGGCGCAAAGCGGGGCAATCATCACTGGCAGCAATACCATCATTGCCGATGACCCACAACTAAATGTCAGATCCACCAAGCTAGGTGTGTCTTTTGAAGAAGTGCCCAAACCCTTAATTGTGGTTTTAGATCGGCGTCAACGGTTGGGACACAGCCCGAAGTCTAACTATCAGTTATGTCGTCGTACGGATACGCTCTATTGGCGTGAGGATAGTTTGGTGGCATTACTAAAGGCGCTGGTTAGTGACCACCAATGCTATGACGTATTAGTGGAAGCTGGTGCTAGCGTGGCTGGAAGTTTCTTGAGCCAGCACCTAGTAGACGAATTGATTGTCTATCAAGCGCCTTGCTTGCTGGGAGCACAAGCGCGTCCAATGGTCGATTTCAACCCTCTTGCTTTGGCTCAACAAAGACGTCTTAGAATTGGTAGTCATGAACAGACAGGCTCTGATCTTAAGCTGATATTGTTCCCAGTATAGTTGCTTTTTTAGCCCATGTTTTAGCAAAACCTACTTTAGGCAATGCGGGGCGGGCAGTAAGTGTGAATAAATAGGATTGTGATTATGCTGTTCCACATGAAACTGTGCATAAGTTTGTTTCACATGAAACTAAAATCTGCATCTTTTTTGGTTTTTTTATAATTTTATCAACAAAAACAGGTGTTTATAATTGTTCCTGCTGTTCTTGTCTATGATTGGTTAAAAGGTGGTTTTTTGTGGATAACTTAGTGTGGATAAAAGGTTCTAGGGGTGTTTTTCTTGAAGGTCTCGTACTTATCCACAGGCTTTCACGAGGATAAATATGCTGTCACGTTAAGAGTGACATAATAACTTAACATACATGAGTAGTAGAGCGTGTCACAGTTGGCTCATTGAAGTGTTGATATATTCAGTGGTCTTAAAATCTGAACGATGACACGCGCCAATTGAACAAGATACGTTGTCGGTTACGACACAAAATAATGCAATGAGGTCGTTATGTTTACTGGAATTATAGAAAGTGTTGGAAGTGTTAAATCTATGCAGTCTACTGGTGGTGATATACGCTTGACGATAGAGTCTGATGGCTTGGACTTCAATGATGTAAAACTGGGAGACTCTATTGCTTCAAATGGTATTTGTTTGACCGTCGTGGCGTTCGGTAGTAATTATTACTCTGTTGATGTTTCACGTGAAACTATTGCCCGTACTGCATTAGAAGAATTAAAAACAGGTCATGTTGTTAATTTGGAAAAAGCGATGTTGCCGACCACTCGTTTCGGCGGGCATATCGTTGCCGGTCACGTTGACGGAGTTGGCGTCGTCAGTAAGCTGCAACAAGATGCACGCTCAATTTATATAGAAATTGAGGTGCCACAGGAGTTAGCTCATTACACGGCGACTAAAGGCTCTATCACTGTTGATGGTATTAGCCTGACGACTAATCTGGTACGTGACAACGTTGTTTCTCTAAATATTATCCCACATACCGCGCAAATTACTAATATTGGCAAACACTGGCTAGTAGGGAGTAAGGTTAATATTGAGGTGGATGTGGTAGCACGTTACTTAGAGCGCCTGTTAAACAAGTCACAAGCAGGTGAGGTGAATACATCTAACCCACAAAGCCAAATTACTGAGGGATTTTTGGCGGAGAATGGCTTTATGAAATAGGAAGCATAATTTACAGCTAATGCTCTACTAGTATCAGGTTTCTTTGGTTCTTCTGACCTCAACTACTCTCCATAACCATTCTGCATAGACTGATAGCTGCTCCCTAGTGCTAATGGGTAAGTGGAGTGAGGTGGAGTGGAGTGAGGTGGAGTGATATCTTTGATTTGTAGTGGCATAATAAACTTGGACAGTGCATAAGAGGTTTATACTACCCCAAAGAAGGAAACTAGTATGACCAACAAACGCAACCAATATACCCGAGAATTCAAA
>NZ_JAKDUI010000146.1 GCF_030457785.1 Psychrobacter sp.
AAGTATGAGCATTACCTAAGAAACCCCTACCTCTAAGGTAGTGGGTAGTTCATATGACTTACTATCCAAAGGAGAAGGCACGTGAGCGACAAAAAATGTCCATACGCACCCACGCAGTTAACCATGGGAAATGGTGCACCAGTCCCAGATAATCAGAACAGCTTGACCGCAGGAAAGCGCGGCCCATTATTGGCACAGGATATTTGGCTAAACGAAAAGCTAGGTAACTTTGTCCGCGAAGTGATTCCAGAGCGCCGCATGCATGCCAAAGGGTCTGGTGCTTTCGGTACGTTTACTGTGACTAACGATATCAGTAAATATACTCGCGCTAGCATCTTTAGTGAAGTTGGCAAGCAGACAGAAATGTTTGCGCGCTTCAGTACCGTCGCAGGCGAGCGTGGTGCTGCCGATGCTGAACGTGATATCCGCGGCTTTGCCCTAAAGTTTTATACAGAGGAAGGTAACTGGGACTTGGTAGGTAACAACACACCCGTTTTCTTCTTGCGTGATCCACGTAAGTTTCCGGATTTAAATAAAGCAGTCAAACGCGACCCGCGTACTAACATGCGTTCTGCAACCAACAACTGGGATTTTTGGAGCTTGCTACCAGAATCCTTCCATCAGGTGACAGTTGTCATGAGTGATCGTGGTATTCCAGCGTCATACAGACACATGCACGGCTTTGGCTCGCATACATACAGCTTTTGGAATGACAATAGTGAGCGCTTCTGGGTAAAGTTTCACTTCCGTACTCAACAAGGTATCAAAAACTTGACTGATGCTGAAGCGGGAGAAGTGGTTGGTATGGATCGTGAGAGCAACCAAAAAGATTTGTATGAAGCCATCGAAAATGGTGATTTTCCGAAGTGGAAAATGTACGTGCAAATCATGCCAGAAGCTGAGGCTGATACCGTTCCTTACCATCCGTTTGATTTGACCAAAGTATGGCCAAAAGGCGACTATCCATTGATCGAAGTTGGTGAGTTTGAGTTAAACAAAAACTCGGATAATTACTTTGTTGATGTTGAGCAAGCGGCGTTTGCTCCAAGTAATTTGGTACCAGGCATCAGTGTCTCACCAGATAAGATGTTGCAAAACCGCTTGATTAATTATGCTGACGCTCAGCGTTATCGTGTCGGTGTCAATCATCAGCAAATTCCGGTCAACAAGCCACGTTGTCCAGTGATGAGTAATCATCGTGATGGTGAAGGCCGTGTCGATGATAACTATGGTAGCCGCCCACACTATGAGCCAAATAGCTTTAGTCAGTGGCAAGAGCAGCCTGATTATGCTGAGCCACCATTAAAGATCGACGGTGATGCGGCGCATTATGACTTCCGTGAGGATGATAGTGATTACTTCAGCCAGCCACGTGCGTTGTTTAATTTGATGAGTGCAGAGCAACAACAAGTGTTGTTTGAAAATACCGCGAGAAATATGGCAGGTGTGCCTGACTTTATTCAGTATCGTCACATTCGTAACTGTCATTGGTGTGATACCGCGTATGGCGAAGGCGTGGCTAAGGCGTTAGGATTGACTGTAGAAGATGCCATGGCTGCCCGTGATAGTGACCCTGCTCGTCATTTGGCCAGCTGCTTATAACTTCTGCTTTATAGCTAAAGCTATTATGCAAGACGTCAATTAAGTAATTATTATTCTGAACACACCGCCTTAGGAAACTAGGGCGGTTGTTTTATGGCTAGCTTTTTTATGGATGATGAGGGCAAGCGTTACATGAACAAGCATGCCAATGAAATATGATAATGAAACATGACAATGACGATTTTTGCGCTGATTTGGCTTGAAATTTTCGTCTATGCCCTTATTTGTATAAAACAACTTAATGGTATTTAGGGCGTGTTTTTAATGAATGGTTTCTGGCGATTTATTTTCACGCTTAATGCTGAATACTTTTAGAGCATATTTTTCGTGATTTTATAAATAATACAGAGAATTTAAAGGAGTATTTTATGAGTGAGTCAACTCAAGCAGATGATTTAAACCCTGAATTAAAAAAACATACGTTTGAAGCGGAAGTGGCGCAGCTGCTGCACTTAGTGACACATTCGCTATATTCTAATGCGGATATATTTGTGCGTGAGTTGGTTTCTAACGCTTCTGATGCTTGCGACAAACTGCGTTTTGAAGCGACCAACGACGACAGCCTGTACGAAGATGATGGCGAACTGAAAATCCGTATTGATGTTGATGAAGAAGCGAAAACCGTTACCTTTACTGATAATGGTATTGGCATGAATGAAACGGACGCCATCGAAAACCTGGGTACGATTGCCAAGTCAGGCACCAAAGCATTCTTAGACAAATTGTCGGAATCGCAAAAGCAAGATGGTCAGCTCATCGGGCAATTCGGTGTGGGCTTTTACTCAGGCTTTATCGTTGCTGATAGCATCAGCGTCGCATCACGTAAAGCCGGCGAGACTGCCGATAAAGGCGTACGCTGGGTATCAGACGGTACAGGTAGCTTTACTGTTGAGCCTATTACTAAAGAAGCGCGCGGTACTGCTATCACTTTACATCTTAAAGAAGAGTACTCTGAAGGGGAAGACAGCTACCTAGATCGCGCTAAAATTAAACGTTTGGTGAACAAATACTCAGACCACATCAGCTTGCCTATTCAGATGCGCAAAGAAATCTGGCAAGAAGACGTAAAAGAAGATGAGAACGACGACACACCAGCTAGTGGCGAGATGGTACTGACCGATGAGTGGGAAACCATCAACAAAGCCAGTGCGCTTTGGACTCGCTCTAGCTCAGAGGTTGAAGATGATGAATATGTTGATTTTTATAAAAACATCTCTTACGACATGGATGATCCACTGACATGGACGCACAATCGTGTCGAAGGTCGCGTACAGTATACACAGCTTCTTTATATCCCTAAAAAAGCGCCAGTAGACTTATATACCCGTGAGCAGCAGCATGGCTTGAAGCTCTATGTTAAGCGTGTCTTTATCATGGATGAGGCAGAGCAGTTGCTACCGATGTACTTGCGTTTTGTCAAAGGTGTGATCGACTCAGCAGACTTGCCACTCAATGTCAGTCGCGAGTTATTACAAGAGTCGCGTGACGTGAAATCTATCCGAGAGGGTAATGCACGTCGAGTATTGACCATGATCGCCAGTCTGGCCAATAGTGAAGACAGTGACAAACAAGAGAAGTTTGCACAGTTTTACGCAGAGTTCGGAGATGTCATCAAAGAAGGTCTTGGCGAGGACATGGGCAACCAAGCACGTATCGCTAAATTACTGCGTTACACTACCAGCACCAATGATCAGCTTGATACCAGCTTTGAAGATTACAAAGGCCGTATGAAAGAAGGTCAAAAAGCTATTTATTATCTAACGGCGGACAACCTAGCAGCAGCCAAAAACAGCCCGCAACTTGAGCTGTTTAAGAAAAAAGGCATCGAAGTAATCCTGATGACCAGTCGTGTTGATGAATGGGCGATGAACTTCCTAACCCAATTCGATGAGACACCACTACAAAATATCGCTAAAGGTGCGGTTGATTTAGGTGACTTGCAGGACGATGAAGAAAAGGCAGAGGCTGAAAAGGCTGAAGAGACCATGAAGCCAGTCGTCGATAAGCTAAAAACCACGCTAGGCGAGCGCGCGAAAGACGTAAAAGTTTCTACACGTCTCGTCGACAGTCCTGCATGTTTGGTCGTCGGCGAAGGTGAGCTGTCGCCACAGATGATTCAAATGCTACAGCAAATGGGTCAAGAAGTGCCAGCGAGTAAGCCAACACTTGAGGTCAACCCAGACCATCCATTGATTAAAAAGCTAGAAGCCAGTGATCAGTTTGATGAGTTGGCGCAAGTGATTTTTGATCAAGCATTGTTAGCAGATGGTGGACAGCTAGAAGATCCAGCTGCGTATCTCAAACGTGTCAATGAGTTGTTGATGAAGTAATATAGAATTGTCGATACTAGCTTTTGCTATCGTCTGACATATAAAGGAGGTCTTGTATTCAAGGCCTCCTTTTTTATTTGCTGTTTTATCACCAGTTGCCGTAAAGCCTTGTATCTTATAATAAGCATACAGAATGAAGAAACAAAGCGACAAGTCGGCAAAGAAACAAGGCGACATCATATGTCGTAAACCAAACTCACAGGCTTGTTAAATCAGGCAAAGCTCGTCAAACTTAGCTTACGAGGACACTAAAACGAACATTTAGGGTGAGCGTAAGAGCACTTGCTCATTCTATTGACTTTTAATCAATGATAAGTGAATTTTACAAATTAGGCTTATTGTATTGACTGACAATCCGTTACAATCGCGTTAGATTGGCTAGATAAACTCTATTTAGGTATGCTATTAGTCTAAGCTACTCACCTATTATCTCTTATAATTATTTCATAGTGAGTTCAGCATAAAGCAGATATCAGTAGGTCTAGCAAGATGATCCACTAAAGGTATTTATGCTATATCACAAGCCACTTTCATATCTATATTGTTGACTCACTTTATTTTTCCGACTGGCTAGAGGTCTAAGTCTTTGTCACTTGCGTCGTTAAAAACAGTATCACTTCAGCGCTTTTCGCTGAATTTTGCTGCCAATATTATTGCCACCTTATGGATGTTGGTAGGGTCGACGCGCGCCTTTTCTTGGGTCAAACCCACTTTTTCGCAGTTCGCTGTTTTTTCACTATTGGCGCTTGGTAGTAATGTATTGTTCTCTTGGTTGGCAGCTGAGAGCGGCAGTGTTTTTAATGAGCAAGGTCTGGTCAGCTATCTTATCTGGCCGGTGATTATCTTATTGAGCGGTATTATTTTGGCACGTCGAGCCAGCAATCAGGCGTTGGTGTTTGTGCCTGTTGTGCTGTGGTTGGTTGCTGATACACTATTGGCTCTCTTACAGAGTTTGGTACAGTTTTTGGGAAGTTACGGATGGCTACCAATCTGGAGCTATTCGTTTTTACCGATACTGTTTTTGATATTGTTTCTGTGGCAGACGCTTGCCTTGTTATGGATATTTTCGCTTCGCTTGCGTATTCCGTGGTGGGAGCGCATTATTGTGTTGGTTGGTGCTGTAGCGTTGTTGACCATTTGGCAGCGTAATGTTGCAGATCAACCGATATTTAAGCAAGTGCCCATCGAGCCTGTGATAGAAGAAGCGGCGCTCTATGAGCAACCGCGATTATTACAAAATGCGTTAACCAGTATTGATCCTAGTACCATGGGCAAAACAGATTGGTACTTTATGGGTGTGGCTGGGTTTTCTGATCAAAATGTTTTTCGCTCTGAGATCAATAAAGTACGCGAATTGTTTGACGTGCGCTTTGGTACGAGTGGTCGCTCGTTGGCACTGATTAATAATACTTATAGTTGGTTGGATGAACCAATAGCGACTAAGACCAGTATATTACGTGGTCTGAAGCAGATTGGTCAGCAGATGAATGCTGATGAAGATGTGCTGTTTATGACACTTTCTTCACATGGCAATGAAAATCTGATTCAGCTGGCAAATCCACCACTGGCTATGGAAAACCTGGACGCCGCATGGTTACGTGAGTCGTTGGATGCTGCGGGTATCCGCTGGCGAGTGATCGTCGTGTCTGCTTGCTACTCTGGCTCATTTATCGACGAGCTGGCCTCTCCAACGACAGTCGTTATCACCGCTTCTGCCGCTGATAAAATGTCATTTGGTTGTACCAACACAGCAGAGATGACTTACTTCGGGCAAGCGTTTTTCGCTGAAAGCTTACGCAGCAATAACAGCTTTGAGTCTGCTTTTAAAGACGCGAGACTGCGTGTGAGTGAACGTGAAAGCGTGATGGGTTTTGAGCCATCAGATCCACAAATGCTCATCGGTAGTTTGATGGAGACAGCACTGCCTGCGTTCGAGCAAGCATTGTTCGAGCAAGCACTGTTTGATAAGTCCCATTCATCTGTTTTGCACATCACGGAAGATACAGCCGCTATGGCGTCAACTGGTAGCACGTCTCCAGCTTCAGTAGGGACGACGACTATTGACGATAGGCGCTAACTGAAGCTAGAGCGGTCTTATCTAATACATGTTTTTTTAAGTTACCATTGATATAATTTGGATAAAAAGGATATCACTCATGAACAACTCTTATAACCACAGTTTGTCTGCCAACTCAAAACTCACCCAGATCAGTGCCAATCGCTGCTTTGATGGTGAGCAGCACTACTATAGTCACCAGTCAAGCGCGACTAAAACGCAGATGACCTTTAGTATTTATTTGCCAGACGAAGCGCTTGCTGGTCACCGATGTCCTGCCGTTTTATATTTGTCAGGTCTCACTTGCAACGCCGATAACGTCACACATAAAGCGCATTTTCAAAAAAAATGCAGCGAGCTTGGCATGATATTTATCGCGCCCGATACCTCTCCTAGAAGTAGTGAAGACAATGACGTGCCTAACGATGAGCGCTATTTCGTCGGGCAAGGCGCGAGCTATTATGTAGATGCGACACAGGCACCTTGGGCAGAGAATTTCAATATGCAAAGCTATATCGTCGACGAGTTATATGATTTGTTACGATCAGAGTTTTCTATTGATAGTATTGGTGTGACAGGTCATTCGATGGGCGGTCACGGTGCTTTGCTACTAGGCTTTAAATTTCCGAGCAAATTCATCAGCGTGTCAGCACTGTCGCCAGTCTGTTCGGCTAGCGAGTCGGCGTGGGGACAGGCTGCGTATACAGAGTACTTTGGCGATGATGACGATCTAAAGTCGCAAGCAGATGCAGCAAAAACAATCGAAGCAGTCGGTCAGCAGTATTCGATGATTTTGGTTGACCAAGGTGCGGCTGATAATTTTTTAGCAGAGGGTCAATTGCAGACTGCAAAACTACAAGATGCTTGTGAAAAAGCCAAGCAACCCTTAACATTACGTTATCAGGCTGGTCATGATCACAGTTACTACTTTATCCAGTCAGTCATCGATGATCATATCGAGCACCATTGGCGTATGGCGCAATTGAACTAACGTGTTTACTTATTTCAAGAAAAGTAGCTTTATCGAAGGTGAGTCATGGCAATTACTAAAGAATTTGTAGTCCGTGGTGTAGAGAACAACTCTGCACATCTAGCTGTTACACAAGCTAGGATGCAAGCCGATATGGATGCGGCTTTAGCAAAAAAACAGCATATACGTGGAGAGCACTCTTGTAATTTTAAGTTTAACATTTTACCGCAGAAATCCCCTACCTCTAAGGTAGTGGGATGAATGCGT
>NZ_JAKDUI010000147.1 GCF_030457785.1 Psychrobacter sp.
TATGTGCGTGGTGCTTCATGACATTACGTACAATGAATGAGCCCATAGAGTGACCCATGACGAAATGAGGCACATCAGGATGACGGGCTTTTAAACTGTCAGCCATGACGATGACATCTTTCAGTAGCGACTGTACGGGGTGTTCCTCGCCAAAAAAACCCAAATCCACTTCTGTTTTGACTGTTTTTCCATGACCCAAATGATCATAAGTGGCTACTGCAACACCATTATCTGCTAAAAACTGTGCGAAATCTGCATAGCGGCCACTGTGCTCGGACATGCCATGGGCAATCAGCAGGGTAGCTGTTATAGCAGTGGCGCTATCACTGGGCTCAAAAAACCTATGGTGTAGATAGTGAGTATTATCAGAAGATATGATTGGCTCTGGGTGGCTCATACAGGTTTCCTTAAAGCAGGGGTATGCAGATAAAAACTCTGCTCGTATTTTGGCTATCGATAATCTAACGACAAAGCGGGTTAAGGTCAAATATATTTACGTCTTAGGGCGTGTTGAACATTCACAAATAGGCACTGCTGATGACTAAAATTGTTCCAGACAAGGCGCAAGTTAAAGATAATGTTAATACCTTAGCAAGACTTGCAACGCCGTATAGAACAATTTTAACATCAGACCACTTTCTATCAATAAATTGTTGGGACAGGCGTATTTTTTGCCGCTTTATTGATAAAAACAAACGTATAGAATGACTATACTTGCTCTTTTTATCTTCAAATCGTCTAAAAAATACGCTCTGTCAGTGCCATGGTCGAATGTTCAACACGCCCTAATCTTTACTCACTACTACTCACTATTTAAGTATGGCTTCATTTAAGCATGATTTTATAATTGTATGGATTATTAATACGATGCGCCTTCAATATGTGTTGAAATCTGTAGATATGCACCTTGGGCTCGACTTAAAACAACACGCCTGATTAGTTACACTAAGTATTAAGCTGTGTGATAATAGAATTGTTAAACAGTGAGATAATAATTAACCTAGTATCAATGAATCTAAAGTACCACTGAATCTAAAGTACCACTGAATCTAAAATAAAACATCGTCACAAAAAACAGTAGCGTTTAAATGTTGAGACGGTCACACAGAGAGTTTATACGATGTCCAGATATATAGCAGTAACAACGAAGATGGCTGAGCGTAAAGCTCCTTTGATTAATAAATATTTTTCTAAGAGTAAAATAACCAAAACCTTAATGGCGACGACGCTGATATTTTCGAGTGCCGCTTATGCTGACTTTAATCACAGCAGTTGGGATACGCTGCTCGATAAGCATGTGACGATGACCAATGGTGGCAAAGCATCCGTGGTCAACTACGCAGGGATGCAGTCGGACAAAACCAAGCTAACCAATTATTTAAAAGCGACTGGTGATGTCACGCAGTCTGAATTTAATCGTTGGAATAAGAATGAGCAGTTGGCATTTTTGATCAATGTTTATAATGCAGGTACGGTAGATCTCGTACTGACCAAATACCCCAATCTCAAATCTATTAAAGATATTGGCGGTATCCTCGGCTCACCGTGGAAGCAAGAGTTCATTCCTCTATTGGGCAAAACCCGTTCGCTCGACGATATTGAACACAATCTCATACGTGGCTCAAAGCGTTACAATGATCCGCGCATTCATTTTGCCGTCAACTGCGCTAGTATTGGCTGTCCTGCGTTGCAAGATGAAGCCTTTACTGGCAAACGTCTGGATACTCAACTGGAGCAAGCTACCAGTAAGTTCCTAGCTGATCGTAGTCGCAACCGCCAAAAAAGCAATACCTTAGAAGTTTCGCCAATATTTAAATGGTACAAGGAAGACTTCGAGAGTAACTGGCGCGGCACAGGTGACTTGCAAGGATTTTTAGGTCGATACAGTGCTGCTTTAGGGCTTAACAGTACCCAAACAACGGCATTGAAAAACGGTAAAACAAAGATCAGTTATGCTGACTATAATTGGAATCTGAATAAGAGATAGATGCTACGCACCAAAGATAATAACTGTCAATTTAGTCTATGCTGATATGGCTTTGATTGAGTAAAACGGTTACATCCTTGCAAGCCAGCTTGGCTCGTGAACTCTTGACAAACAGTACAGTTGCGAACAAAGCGGGCAGGAAAAGTAGGCAATGGGCGTATTGTTGATGATATAAGTATTGCTGTTATAGGAGCACGAACCTTCTTGCGCGGTAAGTTTACGGCTCACTATTGGCTTCTTAATAAAGTGCCGGTCACTGCTTGAGTGGTTTAAACATATCGTAATATCAATCTGATAGGGCAACTGTTTGCAGGAGATGCGGCCGCTGCATATTCACTGCATCAAAAAGAGAGGCTTATGATAAGCCTCCCTTTTTGATGTGATTTTTTATGCTATTAATATTGCAAGTGAGGCTCTAACAACCCAGCTTGCCTTCAGCTTCTAGCGCTTTCTTACTACGGACTGGTGCAGGGCAGTCCTCGCCATAATATTGACGATCGGCAAAGTAGCTTGAGCGTACCATCGGGCCTGCCCAAATGCTAAAGAAGCCAATTTTTTTGCCATAGTCCATATAACGCTGAAACTCGTCTGGATGCACATAACGGTCAACAGGTGCGTGGTTTTTGCTGGGTTGCAGGTACTGACCGATAGTAATCATATCGACGTCATGAGCTTTTAGATCATCAAGCAACTCATAAATCTCTTCTTCAGTTTCACCAAGACCGACCATAAACCCACATTTGCTGGCGATATCAGGGCGACGCTCTTTATAGACTTTTAGCAAGTCGAGCGAGTGCTGATAATCAGAGCCTGGACGGAATGCTTTATAAAGGCGTGGTACCGTCTCGATGTTGTGGTTAAAAACATCTGGTGGCGTTTCGGTTAGCAAGTCTAGAGCGATATCCATACGACCACGGAAATCTGGTACCAATATTTCGATCAAGCAGTTCGGGCTCAATGCTCTCGACTCATTTAGCACTTCAACGAAATGACCAGCGCCACCGTCTTTTAGATCATCACGATCCACAGAGGTGATCACCGCATACTTAAGACCCAAACCTTGAATGGTCTCAGCAGTATGACGTGGCTCGTCTTTATCTAGCTCATTGGGACGCCCATGACCGACATCACAGAATGGACAGCGACGCGTACAGATATCACCCATGATCATAAAGGTCGCTGTACCATCAGCGAAACACTGTGGAAGGTTGGGGCAAGCAGCTTCTTCGCAAACAGTATAGAGTTTTTGTTCGCGCAAGGTCGCTTTGATGCGCGCCACTTCGGCAGGCGATGACATTTTTACTCGAATCCAATCTGGCTTTTTCTTGGCCTCGACGGTTGGAATGACTTTAATTGGGATGCGAGCAACTTTGTCGTAGCCACGCAGCTTTTCACCTTTGATGGCTTTTTTGGGTTTGACCTTGGCAGCAGGGACATGTGTTTGTACGGCAGTTGTCATAATAGAGCTGTCTCTTAACCCTTTATAGCATAAGGGTTCATGGAATTTTTAGAATGTATGTTAAGTGAAGATATTATAGCAGAGATTTAGGTCTGGTTTTTTAAACAATATTGTTAAGACGACTATTATCTTTTGTTTGATGACTACTTTTAAGCGTCTGCCTCTAAGAGTCTAAATCTACTTCCAGCTCGTTCAGTATCTCTATAGCAGCACGAAATGCTTCTTGGGTTGCAGGCGCACCGCAGTAAGGCAGGCTATGCATAAGCACTTCACGAATCTCAGCGACGCTTGCTCCGTTATTAATCGCCCCGCGGATATGCCCTTTGAGCTCATTTGGACTTTTTTGTGCAATCAAAAAGGCAATGGTGATTAAAGATCGATATTTACGAGGTAATACTGAATCGTCTTGCCAAGTACTACCCCAGGCATGCTCAATAATCCAGTCTTGTAATGGCTGAGTAAACGCCGTGGCTGAATCGAGTGAGCGCTTTACATGTTGCTCACCCATCACTTCCGTACGAGCCTGGAGGCCATTGTTGTAGTTGTCGTCGCTCGTCATCTCATGATTCTCCTCATTATGGTTATTTCTAGTATTGATGTCTTTAGTATTTGTGCATAGAAGCTATTTTTTCAAGTCATATCTGTCGAGCAGTATCACATAGGACACATTCTAGTAACCAAGTCGATTTCTATAAATCAGAAAGAAGGAGTGTTTGGATAATTTTTTACTTATTTTATTAATTCGCATATAGCAATCTAGATCAGGGCTGTAGTAGAGTAGAAGCCATACGGTCGATGGTACTATTTTTTTAATAAATGACCAATATGTCATTATTATGAGGCTTTTGCAGCCTTAACCATTAACATTTTGACCGTTTTGAGCTATGATTGTATGGATAACATTTCATCGAGTAGTACATAGACGCAGGCAGTCATACTGACTACCCACGTATTGTGCTAACCCAAATTGACGAGGACGACTATTGTGTTAGAAGCTTATCGTAAACATGTCGAAGAACGTGCTGAGCTAGGAACGGTTCCGCTACCACTTAACGAAAAACAAGTGGCAGAGCTGGTTGAGTTATTAAAAAACCCACCAGCAGGCGAAGACGAATTTTTGATGGATCTGCTTGAAAACCGTATTCCTGCTGGTGTTGACCAAGCAGCTTACGTTAAAGCTGCATTTTTAGCCGCTATCTTAAAGGGTGAAGCATCATCGCCACTTATCAATAAGAAAAAAGCCGTAGAAATCTTGGGTACTATGCAAGGTGGTTATAACGTTCAACCATTGGTTGCGGCGTTAGATGACGCTGAAATTGCACAAGACGCAGCCGAAGCATTAAAGAAAACCTTGCTCGTATTCGATGCGTTCAATGACGTGACTGAAAAAGCTGAAGCAGGCAATGATATTGCTAAAGAAGTGATTCAATCATGGGCCGATGCTGAGTGGTTTTTAAACCGTAACGCTGTACCAGAAAAAACAACGTACACGACGTTTAAAGTAACTGGCGAGACTAACACTGATGACTTGTCACCTGCGCAGGATGCGTGGAGTCGTCCTGATATCCCATTACATTCGTTAGCCATGCACAAAAACTCTCGTGACGGCATCGATGCTGACGAAGAAGGTGTTGTTGGTCCAATGACACTGATCGATAAGTTAAAAGAAAAAGGTCATCAGTTGGCTTATGTCGGTGATGTTGTAGGTACAGGTTCTAGCCGTAAGTCTGCGACTAACTCAGTACTATGGCTCATGGGTGAAGACATCCCTAACGTACCGAACAAACGCGGTGGCGGCTTGGTACTTGGTAACAACATCGCTCCTATCTTCTTTAACACTATGGAAGACTCTGGCGCATTGCCAATTGAAAAAGTAGCGGTTGATAACCTAAACATGGGTGATGTGTTTGACATTTATCCGTATGAAGGCAAAATCACTAAGCATGACTCTGATGAAGTATTGTCAAAATTTGAGCTAAACTCGCCAACATTGCTTGACGAAGTTCGTGCTGGTGGTCGTATTCCATTGATCGTTGGTCGTGGTTTGACTAACCGTGCTCGTGAATACATGGGTCTTGGTCATTCAGACGTATTTGCTAAGCCAGAAGAACCAGCTGATACTGGTAAAGGCTTCACGCTAGCACAGAAAATGGTTGGTAAAGCTTGTGGTCTAGAAGGCGTACGTCCTGGTATGTACTGTGAGCCTAAGATGACGACTGTTGGTTCTCAGGATACTACTGGTCCGATGACACGTGATGAGCTAAAAGATTTGGCATGTTTGGGTTTCCAATCAGACCTAGTAATGCAGTCATTCTGTCACACTGCCGCTTATCCAAAGCCAGTTGATGTTGAGACTCAGCATACACTACCTGATTTCATCATGAACCGTGGTGGCGTGAGCTTACGCCCAGGCGATGGTATCATTCACTCATGGTTGAACCGTATGCTATTGCCAGATACCGTTGGTACTGGTGGTGATTCACATACACGTTTCCCAATGGGCATCTCATTCCCAGCAGGTTCTGGTCTAGTCGCATTCGCTGCAGCTACTGGTGTAATGCCACTTGATATGCCTGAATCTGTCCGTGTACGTTTCGTAGGTGAGCGTCAACCTGGCATTACCTTACGTGACCTTGTTCATGCGATTCCTTATCAAGCAATCAAAGAAGGTTACTTAACCGTTGATAAGAAAGGCAAAATCAACGAGTTTAACGGCCGTATTCTTGAGATTGAAGGTCTAGAAGACTTAACTGCAGAGCAAGCATTTGAGTTATCTGATGCTTCAGCTGAGCGTAGTGCTGCTGGTTGTACAATCACACTATCTGAAGATTCAGTAACTGAGTACTTAAACTCAAACATCACGCTGCTTAAGTGGATGATCTCAGAAGGCTATGGCGATGCTCGTACTATTAGCCGTCGTATCGAAGCGATGCAAGAATGGTTGGCTAATCCAAGTCTAATGCGTGCTGATGAAGATGCAGAGTACACAATCGACATCACTATCGATATGTCAGATATCAAAGAACCTATTCTTTGCTGCCCGAACGATCCAGATGATGCTAAGACACTAGCTGACGTTGCAGGCGATCCGATTGATGAAGTATTCATCGGTTCTTGCATGACTAACATTGGTCATTTCCGTGCAGCAGGTAAATTACTGCAAGACGTACCAGCAGGTAGCCTAAAAACTCGTCTATGGATTGCGCCACCAACGAAGATGGATGCGCGCCAGTTGATGGAAGAAGGTTATTACAACGTCTATGCACAAGCTGGTGCACGTACTGAAATGCCAGGTTGCTCGCTATGTATGGGTAACCAAGCACGTATCGCACCGAAGTCTACTGCGGTATCGACTTCTACGCGTAACTTCCCGAACCGTCTAGGTCAAGGTGCTAATGTATATCTAGCATCAGCAGAGCTTGCAGCTGTTGCTGCGGTCATCGGTAAACTACCGACTAACGAAGAGTACCAGCAATACGCTGGTATGCTAAACAGCATGGGCGATGAAGTATATCAATACATGAACTTCGACCGTATGGAAGAGTATACTGAAGAAGCAGATAAAATCAACGTTGCTCAATTGAGCTAATTTTGGTTTAAGCTTAAGCAAAACGTTTTTAAGTTTTAATAAAAAATAAAAACCCCGTATCGTCACGATGCGGGGTTTTTATTTTTTATTAGAAATAAACACGTCATTGGTTGACGCCTATAGATAATATATAGTTGTAACCTGTCATTTGTTGGTTAATAATTAATAAAAT
>NZ_JAKDUI010000148.1 GCF_030457785.1 Psychrobacter sp.
ACAAGGTGCCGTACCAGCCGGTTATCAAGGTGGTGGTTTTGAGCGTGGTGGTAACCCGGCTAGTGCAGGTGGTTTCGAGGAGCGTGGCTTTGCTTCTAGCCGTAGTGGCTTTAACCGAGGTGGTTTCGGACAGGGGCAAGATCGTGGTTTCGAACGTGGCAGCTTTGGTCAGGATCGTGGTTTTGAGCGTGGTGGTTTCGGCCAAGATCGCAACTTTGATGCAGCAGCAGATGACGATTCTAATGAAAATAATGGTTAAATAACCGCCCTATTACTAAGACTTGGTTTAAATTATTTGATAGAAACCTGCTTTTGAAGTAGGTTTTTTTCGTATATCTTCATGTAAAATAAAGGTTTTATTTTGACTGTGTAGCCATGAGTTTTTCAAGTAATTATCAATATAAGCCATAGTATAGTAAGATACTTGGTCGGTTTAAGTTTATTTAACATAAATATAGAGTTGATTCATGAATAATAACCAAAGTAATCTAACCCATGAGCAATTTATTAGTACCGCCGTTGATGCAGTTAATACTGAAATATCTGCGTTGACCTTATTGACAGAACAAATAGATGATAGATTTGCCCAAGCCTGCGACATTATTTTGTCTTGCAAAGGACGAGTAGTAGTAACAGGTATGGGGAAGTCTGGCCTGATCGGTCGCAAAATAGCCGCGACATTTGCATCAACAGGTACCCCTGCCTTTTTTATGCATCCTGGAGAAGCGGGACATGGCGACTTGGGTATGTTGGTTAAGGGCGATGTATTGCTAGCCATCTCCAATTCTGGTGAGTCAGATGAGATTAGAATGCTATTGCCTGTGGTAAAACGTTTAAATATTCCACTGATTAGTATCAGCCGTGATAAGCGTGGCATGTTACCAAAGTCTGCTGATATCGCACTGACGCTTGGTAAATCACAAGAGGCGTGTCCGCTGAATTTGGCGCCGACTTCTAGTACGACAGCCACGCTAGCACTGGGTGATGCTTTGGCAGTTGCCTTAGTGCATGCACGTAATTTCACCTCAGAAGATTTCGCTTTATCTCATCCAGCGGGTGCTTTGGGGCGTCAACTGTTGATGCGTGTTGAGGATTTGATGCACTCTGGCACGTCTGAAAACTTACCGCTTATTCATCAGAAAGCACCGTTACAAGAAGCGCTTCTTACCATGTCTGCTGGGCGCTTGGGTATGACTGTGGTGATCGATGATAGTGATAAAGTCACGGGTGTATTTACGGATGGGGACTTGCGCCGAGGTTTAGAGAAAGGCATCGATCTACAGACGCCAATGCGTGAAGTGATGGTCAAAGACCCGCAACGTGTTAGTAAGACCATGCGTGCTTCTGATGCATTGAGTGTGATGAACGAAAACGGTATCAGTCAATTGTTAATTATCGACGATACAGATCGTTTAGAGGCGATAATTACGTTACATGATTTGCTACAAGCAGGCGTAAAATAGTCATCGTCGATTAAAGTGAATGGTTGATATTAATAATTTAATAAACAGATGTTACGAGGGTCATCATGCAGGATTTAATCAAAAAGGCCGGACAAGTAAAACTCTTGGTCATGGATGTCGATGGTATTTTGTCCAACGGTCAAATCATTTATGATGCCAATGGCATTGAGACCAAAGCCTTTTCAGTGCAGGATGGCGTTGGGGTTAAATCCTTAGCTCGTTATGGTATTTTGACCGCTATCATCACGGGCCGCAGTAGCCCGATGGTAGACAAGCGTGCGCTTGAAATGGGTGTTGATTACGTCGTACAAGGGCGTGATGATAAGCTTGTTGCGTTAAATGAGCTATTATTATCCATGCTTGATCCAGCTCTTGGTATTACCGCCGCCGACTGTGCCTATATGGGTGATGACCTACCAGATATCAAAGCGATGCAAACAGTTGGGTTTGCGGCCACAGTGCCAAATGCTCATGCGGAAGTGGTTAAGCGTAGCGACATGGTGACGACTCGAGCAGGTGGTACTGGTGCGGTGCGTGAAATATGTGATCTGATCTTGAAAGGTCACGGACATTATTCAGACTTTATTGCGCACTATACGCTTGATGAAAAGCAACCTTAGGATAACTTATCGTGAATACTCGTGTTTTAATAGTTCTCGCATTGATTATTGCTGGTATCGCAGGTTGGTTCTTCCAACAGCAAGGTGAGGTTGCACCTCCAGTCAATGTGGAAGCAA
Source organism: Psychrobacter sp. (assembly GCF_030457785.1). GTDB lineage: Bacteria > Pseudomonadota > Gammaproteobacteria > Pseudomonadales > Moraxellaceae > Psychrobacter. Next base: position 2,201 of record NZ_JAKDUI010000148.1, read on the forward strand.
CCGATGTCGATTATGAAGCAACGGACATCAAGGCGGTGCAGACTAACGATCAAGGCGAAACAGAGTATGAACTCACTGCAGAGTCTTTGACACACAATCCAGAGACCAATCTTGATGAGATGTCGGGCATTACGATGAACTGGGAGCCGTCAGAAGATCAGCGCTACCGCATTGAAGCAGGTAGTGCGGCCATCAATCAACAGACAGGTGAGTTGAACTTATCAGGGGGCTTCTCACTGTTCAGTGAGGGTAATACAGCCAATCCTGAAGTTGAGCCTATTAAAGTTACCGGCAGTGCACTAACCGGTAATACTAAGTCTGGGAAAGTGTACAGCGAAGCACCAGTGACGTTTGAACAAGGCGCGAATCGCTTTGAGGCGGCTAGCATGACCGCCAATCTTGAGACGGGTGACTATGAGTTTGGGCAGGTTGCCGTTGCCTTTACACCGTCTGAACGTCAAGATGAAGCATTGTTCTAGATTGTTTTTAGAGTGTCGCTGTGCCATCACTATGCTGTGCCAACACTATGTTGAACCATACTGCTCGGCGACACGACTCAAAATAACATTTAAAAGTGGCTATCAAATAGTTTATACACCCTACCTATTTTAAAATGAGTGACTGCTATGAAACCTAAATTTTTGCCAACATTGAGTGCGGTACCGATGCTGATGCTGGTGGCATTGCCTCTGTATAGTCATGCTTTACCATCGGATGCCAACCAGGAAATCAAGCTACTGGCAGACAGAGCCACTTATAGTGAGAGCACAGGTGTCACGAGTTATACAGGTAACGTCATCATCACTCAAGGGACGTTCAAGATGACGGCCGATGATATTACGGTCAACTTATCGCAGCAGCGCAGCATCAATTCGGCCGTTGCTACTGGTCGTCCAGCCACGATGCAGCAGGTTGTTACTCAAGAAAAAGGCTTAGCAAAAGGTCAAGCCAATAAGATTGACTATAATGCTGTCAGCGGTATTATCACATTAACCGGGAATGCCAAACTGGTTCAAAACGGTGCAAGTTTTGCAGGTAATGTCATTCGCTATAGCCTAAAAGCTGGGGACGTCGAAGCGACGGCTGGCGGTAATCAACGAGTAGAGTTAGTATTCCCTCCTAGTGGCAATGCCAATCAGAGTGGTGTGCGCTAGACAGTACAAGTCCATGGAAGTGCTTGAATTTTGCAATAGTATGAGTAAGTTATGAGTGATAATCAAAATATTGAAGCTACAGTACAAAATAACAGTCTAGCGCCTACTGCACGACTATCTATGCAAAATTTAGGGAAGCGTTATGGCAAGCGATGGGTAGTTAAAGACGTCTCATTCTCGGTCGAGCAAGGGCAAGTGGTTGGGTTATTGGGCCCTAATGGCGCAGGTAAGACAACCAGTTTTTATATGGTCGTTGGACTGGTCAATATGGATAAGGGGCGTGTGACCTTAGGTAAAATGGATTTGTCCAAATACGCGATGCATGAACGTGCTCGTGCAGGTATTGGCTATTTGCCTCAAGAAGCTTCCATCTTTCGTAAGCTATCTATCGAAGATAATATTTTGGCTATTTTACAGACCCGTAAAGAGCTGAGTGCGAAAGAGCAGCGGCAAGAGCTTGAGAAACTAATCGGTGAATTTCACTTAGAGCATGTACGAAAGTCAATGGGTATGAGCGTGTCAGGTGGTGAGCGACGTCGTTGTGAGATAGCCAGATCTCTAGCAGCTGACCCAAAGTTTATCTTGCTAGATGAGCCGTTTGCTGGCGTTGACCCTATTTCTGTTGGTGATATCAAAGATGTGATTTTAACGCTAAAAAATCGTGGTATTGGTGTGCTTATAACCGACCACAACGTTCGTGATACGCTTGCCATTTGCGAAAAAGCTTATATTGTTTCAGAAGGCGCGATCATCGCTGAAGGCACGTCGCGTGAAGTATTAGAAAATGACTTGGTGAAGTCGGTGTATTTGGGTAAGGACTTCCAAGTATAGCCAGATGCGTAATGTACTTCTTATTTTTGTATTTTACTGATTACGATTTTGAATAAAAGTTGATATCTGAGCATTAGGTAACCTCAACGGCTAATATTTCATATCTTTTTTACAATACACAGGCGCTCATGTTAGCGACTGGCCTTTCTCCGAAATCCTGTTTATAAAAACCCTAAAGAACACAATTATAACTATTTGTGAGTATTTCAAATATACTGGTTCAGTGTCGCAATATGACTGTAATACATCAATAAAAGCGATTAAATACTACTGATTAGACACCTGAGTAAGGCCTATTAACTATGGCAAAAAATAAGAGCAGCTACGTCTGTCAGAACTGTGGTGCGCATTTCGGAAAGTGGGCAGGGCAGTGTGCTGATTGCAGCGAATGGAATAGTTTGGTCGAAGCACCAAATGTTAGCATGCCGCATCATAATAAGAGTTCTTCTAAATCAACAGCAAGTCGTGTAACCTCTAGCCCATCAAACAACAAAACGTCAGGAAATTACTCTGGTACTCATAGTGCGGTTATGCCCTTAAACGCAGTAAGCGTAACGTTAGATACGCGATTGCCAACGGGAATCAGTGAGTTTGATCGTGTCTTGGGTGGTGGATTGGTTGCGGGCTCTGTCGTATTGATAGGTGGTGATCCGGGCATTGGTAAATCTACAATTCTTTTGCAGACTGCGACGAATATGGCACGTGCAGACTCATTGGCAGGCAGTGCATTGTATGTAACGGGAGAGGAGTCTCTTGCACAAGTTGCGATGCGTGCCAAGCGTTTAGATTTACCTGCTGATAGATTGCGAGTATTAGCCGAAACAAACGTGGAGACTATCTGTGCGGCTCTGACTCAAGAGCAGCCAGCTATCGCTATTATTGATTCTATCCAAACGATTTATACTGATGCTATTAACTCTGCTCCAGGGGGTGTTAGTCAGATTCGAGAATCTGCCGCGATATTAACACGCTATGCCAAGCAAACAGGCACGGCATTGTTTTTGGTGGGGCATGTAACTAAAGAAGGAACATTGGCAGGCCCTCGTGTACTCGAGCATATGGTTGATACGGTATTGTATTTTGAGGGTCAGTCCGATTCACGGTTTCGTATGATTCGTGCTGTAAAAAACCGTTTTGGGGCTGTCAACGAGCTCGGCATCTTTGGTATGACAGACTTGGGGCTCAAAGAAGTCGCCAATCCCTCTGCGATCTTTTTAAGCCGTTACGACAAACCAGTTGCTGGCTCTATCGTTATGGTTAGCCGAGAAGGAACAAGACCATTATTGGTCGAGGTGCAAGCTCTGGTTGATGACTCACAAGGGTCGCCAAGACGGATGGCGTTAGGGTTAGATTTTCAGCGTTTGTCTATGCTGTTAGCTGTTATGCATCGTCACGGAGGCATTCATACCAGTGGACAAGATGTCTATGTCAACGTGGTCGGTGGTGTGAAGGTGCTAGAGACTGGGTCTGATTTAGCCGTATTGCTAGCGTGTGCGTCGAGTATACGGGAAAAGGCACTCCCTTCCTCTTTGGCTGTATTTGGAGAAGTTGGGCTGTCAGGTGAAATTCGCCCAGTGCCGAATGGTCACGAGCGATTAAAAGAAGCTATGAAGCATGGTTTTAAACATGCGATTATTCCCAAAGCAAATGCACCTGCAAAAGAGTCCAATCAGTTTAAGGGCATAAATGTCATTGCTGTCGAACGTCTTGACGATGCTATTGAAAGTGCATTTGAGTTATAAACTGTCTTTGATCACTTTTGATATTTAAAATCACTAATATTAATACAGTCATAAAAAAGCGCCTGACTTATCATAGTCAGGCGCTTTTTTATGTAGCACGGTAGCGCAGTCAGTAGGCTAGACTTATGGCCCTGAAACACGTTCGATTGACACGTTGCCAACACCTTTATTGGTGATACCTAGTTGCTTGGCGGCACCATAAGATAAATCCATCACCCGGTTGCCGTGGAATGGACCGCGGTCATTGACCTTAACGACTACGCTTTTACCATTTGTGTTGTTGGTTACTTTAACGTAGCAGTTCAAGGGTAGTGAGCGATGTGCTGCAGTCAAACCATTCATATCGAAAGTTTCACCACTAGCGGTTTTTCGGCCGTGAAATTTACGACCGTACCAAGAAGCCAGACCAGTCTGTTTGAATTTACTGACTGAGTTGGAGGCCACAGCCGTCAAGCGCTCTAGTACATCTTCATCATCATTAACTTGGATAGTATCATTGGCTAATAGCGAGCTATTAAGTGCTAAAGAAGTAGGGTTGCGTGCTGATTTAACTAGGCTAGGAGCGCCATCGTGTTGGCGGTTTAGCTCACTAAGTACGCGATCGATATGAGAGGCGTTGTCTTGTGATGTCATTGCAAGTGCACTTCTGGTTTCAGAGGCGTTCGCGCCAGTCGCAACTGCAGAGCCAGAAAATAAAACGGCTGACATGGTAAGTAGACCAGATAAATGCTTGTTCATAAATACCTCTATATAACTTGTATCAAGTTTGGCAATGTTAGGTCAGACTAACTGGGCGGTACGTTATTCACTCTATAGCCGTTTTATCAAACGCTTGCTTATCCAAAATTGGTTAAATTTGAGATTAAATCGGCTTTGGTATGCGATGGTTTTATGGCACTCTCGAAAGCAGTCGTTGTAAAGTACTTATGAAGGAGGCAAATAGTAAAAGGATTTGCTAACTATACAGACGATCTACGACTGCAATATGTTTCAATGAAACGTTACGCAAGCATTGTGTAGATATTATGTATCGAGGTGCAGTAAAGCATTGAGATTAGCGCAATTATATGAAAAAAACAAGGCTTAAAGCACATTAAGCACCAGCCAGTCATTTCCCATGCCACGGCATGACTGGGGTGTGGCTGGTTTCGCACCGGTAGCTAACACCATTACTGCCTTCTGCCTTCGGAAATTAACGGATAGTCAATAGTTAAGACTATTGCATGCAGTGCAACTGGTAGGAATTCA
>NZ_JAKDUI010000149.1 GCF_030457785.1 Psychrobacter sp.
TGTTTACGACAGAGCATTATATATTGGCAACCAAGACCATTGCGCGCCAAAGGCTGACCAATGACCCATACTATTTTAAGGAAAAAAACGATGAAACTACAATCCCTAGTTTTAGCTGCTGCTACTGCACTTACGATGACCACTGTTTTTGCGGTACCAGCTGGTACTTGGTCTGTTGCGGCTGGTGCTCACATGGTCGACCCTAAAAGTGACAATGGTACACTAGCAGATGGTGCGCGCTCTGTAGAAGTCGACGATGACATCCGCCCAACCATTAGCGGAGAATACTTCATCGCTAACAATATCGGTGTTGAACTACTTGCAGCGATTCCATTTCATCACGACATCACACTAACTGATAACGATGGCAGTCAAATTAATGCTGAGACTCAGCATCTACCACCTACCCTTTCTCTGCAATATCATTTCGACTATGACAATATGCCGATGAACATCAAACCTTTCGTTGGTGTTGGTGTTAACTACACTACGTTCTTCAAAGAAAGAATCTATCTGGGTAATGGCAATGATTTAGACATTGATGACAGCGTTGGCGTAGCAGGTCATGTCGGTATCGATATTCCATATAATAAGACTGAGTCTTTCCGTATCGATGCACGTTACATGGATATCGAACCAGACGTAGAATTGAACGGCACTGACATAGGTTCTGTCGATATTAGCCCATGGGTATATGGTGTTGCTTTTGTAAAACAATTCTAAGATAGATACCATAAAATTAATGCGATAAACAACAGAGCCAGCCATCGTGCTGGCTCTGTTGTTTTCTCTCACTGATCAATCATCAAATACACATGCACAAAAAAAGACCATCCTTTCGGATGGTCTTTTTGTTGGTACGATAGCAAACCGCTATATGTCTTATAGCAAAATACGACGCGGATCTGCCAATAGCGTTGCGATATAACGAGTGAAAACAGCAGCATCCGCTCCATTGATCACACGATGATCGTAAGACAACGAGAGCGGTAACATTAGACGCGGCTCAAAGCTTTGTGTTTTTGCATTCCAACGCGGCTGCATACTCGCCTCAGAAACGCCTAAGATACCTACTTGTGGCCAGTTCACCAGTGGTGTGAACGCGGTACCACCCAAGTTACCTTGGCTCGAAATCGTAAAGCTTGCGCCCTGTAAATCCTTCGCACCCAGCTTTTTATCACGAGCTTTTGCCGCTAGATCACCAATTTCAATAGCAATCTGCTTCAGACCTTTGTCTTGCACGTCTTTGATGACAGGCACGATGAGACCATCATCGGTCGCTACTGCAAAACCCATATGGACGCTCTTACGCAATATCACTTGGGTATTGTCATCGCTCAAATGGCTATTGAAGCGTGGATGCTGCATCAAAGCATAAGCCGTCGCTTTAACCACAAATGCCAAGATAGTGAAGCCAATACCTTCAGCTTTCATGCCGCCTTTTAGCTCGCCACGTAGCTTTTCTGTCTCAGTGATATCTGACAAATCAAACTGTGTCACCTGCGGTAGCAGTGTATTGTAATTGAGCTGTGGTATAGAAACTTTCTGTAGGCGACTCAGGTCTTGTGTCTCTGTTTCGCCCCAGATCTCAGTATTGCTCATATCCGGTAAACTTGGCAGACTGGTAGTACTCACATTACCACTCGCGGGCGCCGCTTTTTGACTGTTAAGCTTGTCATTGACATATGCGAACAGATCTTCTTTTAAGATACGATCGTTCGCTGCTGAGCCACTCACTTGCGTGATATCCACACCCAATTGACGTGCTAACTTACGTACAGCTGGTCCTGCATAGACATCGACAAGCTTTTCATTCACTTGTGCTTCTGTCAGCTTGCCACGCTTATCAGCAGCCGCTTGGGTATTGCTCGCCGTGCTAGGTGACTTACCAGGCGACTTGGATGATGCTTCAGATTTTCCAGACTTTTGCGATTCGCTAGTGTCTTTCTTCTCAGGCTTATCGGCTGAATTTTTATCTGACTTGGTACCTGAACTGGCGTCGGCTGAGTCCTTCAAGTCAGCCTCACTTTCTTCAGCACCTTCGCCCAAGATAACAATGAAATCCTGACCGTTAGCAACCATATCTCCTGCTTCGACCAGTATTTTTTCCACCTTACCTGCTTCTGGCGCTGGTACTTCCACTGATGCCTTATCAGACTCAATCAACAAGATTGACTGCTCAGCACTGACTGTATCGCCGACGCTGACCATAATCTCAGATACTTGCGCTTCCTCAACACCCAAATCAGGTAACGCGTGGGTCGTTGACTTACCTTCATTAGCAGCAGGTTTTGCCGTAGATTCTGACTCACTTGATTCCGATTTTTTTGACTCACTGTCAGTCGGTTCAGGCTTTGCTTCCGCTTGCTCTTCAGCAGTGCTTTCGTCATCGCTCTCCGAGCTATCTTCAGCGCTTTCTAGCTCGATCAGCACCATACCTTCACTGACCTGATCACCGACAGCGACATTTATCTTGGTCACTTTACCGGCAGCAGAGCTCGGCACTTCTACCGATGCTTTATCAGACTCTAATAAAATAATGTTTTCGTCTTTTTCGATTACGTCACCAACTTCGATCATAATCTCACTGACTTCGGCACTATCGACACCCAAATCGGGGGCTTTAATGTCCATGGTTTATCTCCTTGCCTTATCGTTATTATTCTTTGACATCACCATTGTTTTGTTCAGTCGTATCAGCTTGGTTTTCTGCATCATCTTCATCGATGAACTCAGGCACTGGTGTCGGGTTGATATTGTCAGGTGCTGGTGCATCTGGGAAGTGATCATAATGCGGCTGTTGCTGCCATGCTGGCGGCTGATCGGCTTCGATACCAAAGCTTGAGATCGCATCTTTGACCAAACGCATTTCTACTTCACCTTCATCTGCCAGACGTTTAAGCGTTGAAACAACGATATGAGCGGCATCTACATGGAAGAAGCTACGTAGCTTTTCACGCGAATCCGAACGGCCATAACCGTCAGTACCTAGCGTGGTATATGGGCGGCTGTCAGGCAACCAGCCACGTATCTGCTCTGAGTAGTTGCGCATATAGTCAGTCGCAGCTAGGACGATACCCTCATGTGGAGCCAACTGCTCAGTGACCCATGGCACTTTTTCTTCATCCATTGGGTGCAAGCGATTGTAATCATCACAGGCCATGCCATCACGAGTCAACTCATTGAAACTGGTCACACTCCAGACATTGGATGTGATGTTGAACTCCTCTTTCAAAATCTTCGACGCTTTTTGCACTTCGCGTAAGATAACACCTGAGCCCAATAGCTGTACTTGAGTTGAGCCATTGTCTTCTAGCAGATACATACCACGCTTGATGCCTTCTTCTGCGCCCTCTGGCATCGCAGGCTGCTCATAGTTTTCATTCATGAGTGTCAAGTAATAATAGACACGCTCGCCCTCTCCATACATACGGCGCAGGCCATCATGCATGACGACGGCCAACTCATAGCCGAAACAAGGGTCATAGCTGACACAGTTCGGCACGGTATTAAATAAGATCTGAGAATGACCATCCTGATGCTGCAAACCCTCACCGTTTAGAGTCGTACGTCCTGCTGTAGCACCTAACAAAAAGCCCTGTGCTTGGCAATCGCCTGCTGCCCATGCCAAATCACCAATACGTTGGAAACCAAACATTGAGTAGTAAATATACAGCGGAATCATTGGCAGAGCGTTGACCGAATAACTGGTGGCTAGCGCGATCCAAGTACTCATCGCCCCTGCTTCGTTGATGCCTTCTTCTAGCATGTGACCATCGATGGCTTCTTTGTAGCCCATCAATGCTTCACTATCTTCTGGCGTATATTTTTGTCCAGACGCTGAGTAAATACCCAGCTGACGGAACATACCTTCTAAACCAAAGGTACGTGCTTCATCAGGCACGATAGGCACGACACGATCTTGAATGTCTTTGTTTTTGAGCATCGCTGATAGTAGACGTACAAACACCATCGTCGTCGACTGCTCTTTGCCATTGCTGCCTTTCAACATACGGTCAAACATCGATAAATCAGGGATACTCAATGGAATATGACCACTACGGCGGTTTGGTAGATGTCCGCCCAACGACTCTCGACGACCTTTTAGGTACTTCATCTCAGCGGAGTCTTCTGCTGGACGATAGAACGGCAGTGTTTCTAACTGCTCATCGGTAAATGGCAAATCAAAACGATCACGGAAGTACAACAACGCATCTTGGTCTAGCTTTTTTATTTGATGCGACTTATTGACTGCTTGCGCTTGATCAGACAGACCATAACCTTTTACGGTTTTGACCAACACCACCGTTGGCTGACCTTTAGTTTTCATAGCTTCACTAAACGCAGCGTAGACTTTCACTGGGTCATGACCACCACGGTTTAGGCGAGAGATATCATGATCGGTCAGCTGATCTGCCACTTCTTCTAGCTCAGGATACTTACCGAAGAATTCTTTGCGGACAAACTCAGGAGTGCGAGCCTCGTATAGCTGATACTCACCGTCTACCGCTTCTTCCATACGGTGCTTGAGCACACCTGTGTCATCGTTGGCGAGCAAGCTGTCCCAATTTCCGCCCCAGATGACCTTAATCACTCGCCAACCTGCACCGCGGAATACCGACTCTAGCTCTTGAATGATCTTTCCGTTACCACGAACAGGACCATCAAGACGCTGCAAATTACAGTTGATGACCCAAATCAAATTGTCTAGTTTTTCACGGCCAGCAAGCGATATTGCACCCAGGCTTTCTGGCTCATCGGTCTCACCATCACCCAAGAAAGTCCAAATCTTACGACCTTCTTTTTCCAACAAACCACGGTTTTCCATGTAGCGATGTACATGCGCATGGTAGATCGACATAATAGGACCCAGACCCATAGATACCGTCGGGAACTGCCAGTAATCAGGCATCAAGTATGGATGTGGATAGCTTGACAAGCCTTTACCACCGACTTCACGGCGGAAATTATCCAACTGATCTTCAGTCAATCGTCCTTCTAAATACGAGCGTGCATAGATACCGGGTGCTGAGTGTCCTTGGTAATAAACCATATCACCACCGAAGTTTTCATTCGCTGCTCGGAAAAAGTGATTGAACCCTGTTTCATAGAGCGTGGCACTAGAAGCAAATGTCGCCAAGTGGCCACCCAACTCATCGTCGTTCTTGTTGGCACGCATCACCATCGCCAACGCGTTATAGCGAATCAAGGCACGAATCTTACGCTCAATACCCAAGTCGCCAGGATACATAGGCTCATCATCAACAGCGATAGTGTTGATATAAGCCGTATCCAGACGGTTAAATGGCAAATCCTCTTGAACCGCCATATTATATAAGGCTTTCAAGAGGAACTGTGCGCGATCCTTGTCTGCGTGTTTGATCACAGACTCGAAAGCATCTAACCATTCTTGAGTTTCGGTGCTATCAGCATCCTTATAATAATTCATCGTTATTAGTCCTTGTCTATCGGTCAGCCCTGCTTGATGGCAGGGTGTTAGAAATCAAAAGTCAACCTGTTATTCAATAATGTCGCGTCAAGCAAGTTTATGCAATGACTTCCTTGTTAATTTTAGGAAGTTTATTGAAAAACCCACTTTCTCTTCTGTCTGGTGTGCCCTTGTACTAGGCATGCTTTAACCACATCAATACACATGGATACTGCTGTGACGCCTTAGTATTATAGGCTCTAATTAGCAAATTGTTTATAGCAATGTAGAAATGGCTGCATGACAAGTATTTTTTAAATAAATAATAAATACAAACTTGAGTATCGCATGGACGATAACTCTACCGGAACTGCGCCATATCAGCAAGACACCATGATTTGGTCATCGAGTGCCAACTACCACCCTACACGTCCATTAACATTATCCGGTTGTTACGCTGGTAAATATACTGAATATGATGCGGACGGTCTCGTTAGTGATAACACTCGCACGCTGTCTATGGTCGCGGTTTATACGATATCAGCGAACGCTGGGATGTCAGTCTACAAGCAGGTACTTACTGGAATGAACAAGCAGATGACTTAGCTTATCTCGTGGGTGCAGAAGTTGGCTATAGCCCGATGACAAACCTATGGTTATCACTTGGTTATAACTTTATGAGCTTTGAGGATGAAGACATCGCTTACGACGACAGCACACAAGAAGGCGCTTACTTTAGACTGCGCTTCAAGTTTGATGAAAACGTGTTCAAGCGTAATGACCCAAGTAAAAACCAGCGTTTGATAAGCAATTCTACGTTATAGTCTAATAAAGTTGTTGCAGCTCGACTCCAACAACTTTGCGACGACTGAACCATAAATTATCAGATATCAAACGATCAGGATTAGTAACTGTCGAACACGCTATAGTGAATAACAAAACCCACTACCTTAATACGAGGTTTGCATTATGTTGAAATCATCCATGGAAGCAGCCTCTTATAAGCGGCACATATATACTACGCTATCTGCAGTATTATTACTGGCGACTGCTTCATCAGCATCAGCAGCGACCGGTCTTTCTGATACTGATTATTGTCAGGATGGTGCACAAGATCAAACCCCGTCTTATACCTACCAAAGTGACCTGCAACAGACCATGAACTGCATGTTGACTCAACTAGAGCCGTATCAACAAACAGACAAGACACCACACCAAAGATACTCAGCTTACAAAGCTCAAGCGTGGTTGACCTACGCTATTCATCAAGGCAGTATTAATAGTTATACCTCTGATGGTGCCTATGCGGCACATGCAGCAGAGTTTTTATTACAGTCATTGAAAAACGATACGGTTGATCAAATTGATCTCTTTCAAGACCTACCTGATACCTCTGCTTTGATGCGCCCTGATTTGTGGGCGACCTTGGGCGCACTTAAAGACAGTAACGGTATAGCTTCAGCACCACGTGAGATGGCATTTAGTGAAATTGCGCTCATTTGGGCAGCCACAAACCAATGCGAACGTGGTTGGAGAGAGTCAAGCCCACACTTTCGTATGGCAGATCGCTGGTTAGAACAAGCACGTGAAGCATACGTCAATGCCAATGATTGTAGTGGTCAACTAATTTAGGACAGCTGATAAGAGATTTTGATTAAAGTAAC
>NZ_JAKDUI010000006.1 GCF_030457785.1 Psychrobacter sp.
TGAGTCAATGGATTTAATAAAAATCGCTAGTAAGGCAGCCAGTAGCGAGTTTGATTGAGACGCGATTTGGTAAATGTGATATTAGAAGTTTAGGCAGACCACAAAGTAGGTTAGTAAATTTAAAGAGTTATTATAAACTATTGGGGTAACCCCACAGTCAAGTGATTCACGATAGGAAAGCTGACAAAAACTGACCGCACTGTGCTCGCTGAGTAAATAAAATCCCGCCATAGTAACTGCTACACCAACTAGCAGCTAATAAGAAGACATACAACCCGCTATGCAAATTTATTGTAATTTTTTGTTATAATTGTAAAGCCATAGTGTTATTGAGGTTTTAAAACCGCCAAAAATCTGCTTTGTCAATAAATTGACGAATTTATCAACCCCTAATTATGACCTTTAAAATATAGCGACTTAGACCAGTCAGTAGCCTCTAATGAGCGTGGTCAAATATCATCCAACCTTCAAAAATCCTTACATGATTATAGTACTGCAAAGATTTATGAAACTTAAAGAAAGGTAACTATTTAACTGGTATGTTGGTTTTGAAGAGAATAAGTTTTTGAAGAGTGTCGCTTTTAAGTTATGGGATTGCTGTTCATTGATTGCTAAAAAATGAGTCGTCTTAATTAGCCGATTGTTTTAATTAGTCGATAACATAGACGACTCATATTTAATTATACCAATCGTGCGCTAGCAAGCTCAGTCAGCTGGTACAGACCTTGACGGTAGCGGTTGTCAGGCAGTGTGCCCAGTGCTTGCTGTGCCAATCTTGTCTCCTCTAGTGCACGCTGTTTACAGTAATCTAATGCGCCGGAGCTGCGTACCAACTCAATAAGCTGCTCAGCATTCGGTGTTTTACCCGTCTGTACCGCAATTCTTAGCTGCTCATAGCCCTCATGGTTTTGGTCTTTTAAAAGCTCAAGTGCTTTGATAGTTGGCAGAGTAGGCTTGCCTTCTGCAAGATCATCGCCTAGGTTTTTGCCCATTACCTCACTATCCCCACTATAATCAAGGACATCATCGATAATTTGAAAGGCATTACCAAAGTGCTGTCCAAAGTCGCCTAGCGCAGCCATATATTCTGTCTTGCCTTGCAAAATCGCCGCGCCTTGGGTCGCCATCATAAACAGCCGTGAGGTTTTGCCATCGATGATGTTGAGATAATCTGTCTCAGTGGCCTCAGGATTATGCTGATGCTGCAACTGTAAGACTTCGCCTTCAGCAATATCACAAGTACCATCAGAGAAGACTTGCAACAATGGCAAGCTTTGAAAACCAACCAATAAATTAAAGGCACGGGCGATTAGATAATCACCGACCAGTACGGCGGTGGCGTTGTCCCATGTGGCGTTTGCCGTCGGTTTACCGCGGCGCTGTCCTGATTCATCGATCACATCGTCATGCACTAAGGTTGCGGTATGTAGCATCTCAGTAATGGCGGCTAGGTGCATCGCTTTTTCTGATGGATTGTCGTCAAACATACGCGCACAAAGCAGCGTAATCAGTGGGCGCATACGTTTGCCTCCTGCATTGATCACATGCTGTGAGACGCTCATGACGAGTTGTACTTTGGAGTTCAGGCTGCCAAATACTTGTTTGTCCATGATCTCAAAATCATCGGCCACGATACTTTGGATATCGGCATAGCTGGGCGTGGGCTGAGCGTTAGGCGTATTCGAGTCTAAAAGGGTGCTGGTCATAATAAATCGTCATATCAGTCAAAATAAAAAAGTTTGGTAGCCTCGGTCTTATATAGCAAAGGCGTCGTTTTGGTTATAATAGCATAGCTGTGTTTTTGAATGGTTGGTTAAAGTGTAGTGCGCTGATGCGGATAGGTGCTGGGCTGGGAAGGTAGACGCTAAAAGCCAACCGAGGATAGGCGTTAAAAATAACCAAAGAGTAAATAAAGAACTGTAAGTCACTGATTATATAAGCTATAATGGCCACCGTTAGGCATTAGCCATTCGTCGTATTTGCTAGCGTGTCTGCTAGACTAAGCAGCTGGGCATTCACAATCATTGATTGTAAGTTGTAAACAGTCACTGGCCATAAAAAGTGTGTAGTAATAGCGGCCGCCTTTATAAAGCTTGATCGTCACTGACAAGCAGAGAGATACGGACGATGGTATTCAGGTAACCACCTTACAAAAACAAGAGTAACGGCTTGCTTTTATGAGCAAAAAGCCGTAAAATCTTGCCTTTAATTTTTCCCTGTCGTGTTCGTCGTAAAAGCGTTGGTATAACATCAGCCACGGCACACGGGTTAAACGGAGTCATATAATGTACGCAGTAATCAAAACTGGTGGTAAGCAGCACCGTGTAGTCGTCGATGAGCTTTTAAAAGTTGAACTACTAAAAGCAGAGAAAGGCGAAACAATCAAATTTGATGACGTATTGATGGTTGTTGATGGCGATGACGTTAAAATCGGTCAACCTGTTGTTGACGGCGCTAGCGTAGAAGTTGAAGTTGTTGAGCATGGTCGCGGCGAAAAAATCCGTATCATCAAGCACAACCGTCGTAAGCACTATCACAAAGAACAAGGTCACCGCCAATGGTACACCTTGTTAAAAATCAAAGCCATTAATGCCTAATTACTTATTTAGCACTTGTTGCTAAAAATTGCGCACTAAATGCTTAAGAGTTATCGTATTAGCGATAAGTCATATTAACAAGGAGATTTTCTCATGGCACATAAAAAAGCTGCCGGTTCGACTCGTAACGGTCGTGATTCAAACCCAAAAATGCTCGGCGTAAAAATCTTTGGTGGCCAAGCTATCACAGCTGGTAACATCATCGTTCGTCAACGTGGTACAGAATTCCACGCAGGCGAAGGCGTTGGCATGGGCCGTGACCATACCTTATTTGCACTAAATGATGGTGTCGTGAAGTTCGCGACTAAAGGCAAGTTCAGCCGCCGTTATGTATCAGTAGAAAGCGAATAATTGCTCATTAAGTTGTTTTGCTCTTGTTGAATGAAACAACTAAATGAACAAAGAGCCTCTATTACTTTATGGTATTAGAGGCTTTTTTTGTGCTTGTTGGTCAGTATAACCGTATGTAAAGGTAAACAATAGTAGTGCATTAGGTAGGCGGTTATGCTCGATATTGTGTAACTATTATGGTTACATGTGTGTATGGCAGGGGTAGTAATAATTGCAAATCATGACTAGGCGCGTAATAAAAAAACTGGCACACTGTTGTCATTGTTTACTAGCGCGCCCATTATATTGGTCATATCAGCGTGATTAGAAGATAGCTATTTTAATAAGACATTTGATTGCTAAACTTTTTTGCATTTCTAGAGAGGATGAATAATGACTTTATCAACCAAGCAAACCACGGTTAAACAAAAATTGATGAGCAGTGCTTTAGCAGGCGTGTTGATGACATCGCTTGGTGTCGCGGCGCCAATGGTAGCACTTACACAGTCAGCGACAGCAGCACCTGCGGATAACTTGGTGGCTGCTAAGCGTTTGAATAAGCTTTTATCAGACACAAAAAGCATGACGGCAAACTTTAGTCAAACCACCAAAGGCGCAAGCAGTGGCTCTTTTTCGGGTACGATGAGTGTACAGCGTCCCAATAATTTCCGCTGGCAAACCAAGTCTCCATCACAGCAGCTGATCGTCGCAAATGGCAATTCTATGTGGGTCTATGATGAAGATCTAGAGCAAGCGACCAACCAAAATGTAGACAGCCAAGTAGGCAATACACCAGCGCTATTACTATCAGGCGATCCAAGTAAGATTGATCAAAATTTCAAAATCACTCAGCCTTACGATAATAAAAACTATTATGTGCTGTATCCCAAAGCTGACAGTGCCAATTTCACAAGCTTATCAATGAGCTTTAGTGGCGGTAAACCGGTGATGATGGTATTAAACGATAGCTTAGGACAGACCACTTCTATCAAATTTAGCAACATCACGATGAATCCAAGCATCAATGCCAGTAAGTTTAAATTTACCCCACCAGAAGGTGTGGATGTCATCAATCAATAGGCAGTCGATGCACAATATATCGATTCTATGTCGAATGTGACACTGAGAAGACTGAGTGTGACACTGAGAAAACTAAAAGAAACCGATCTATCTTTCGAAAAAAGACCGACCTCGTAAGGTCTGTCTTTTTTATATATTGAAGCACGGTTGAGGGCGTTAAGATATTGCATTAATAGATGTCATATTTGGCAATGGTGGCAGATCGTCTAAACTCGTCAATCCAAAAGCATCCATAAATTCTGGTGTTGTATGGAGCAAGGCGGGGCGACCTAAGGTTTCTTTATAGCCGTCCTCCTTAATCCAACCTTTATCAAATAGCTGACGCAATATACTGCTAGAAAGCGTCACACCGCGCACATGTTCTATGTCACTGCGAGTTACTGGCTGCTTATAAGCAATGATGCTAAGCGTTTCAAGTAGTGCCTGGCTCAGGCGTTCTTGGCGCTGAGGAAAGACACGCTGTATCAATGCACTATAGTTGTCGGCAATCTGTAGACGATAACCACTGGCTGTCTCGTGCAAACATAGCACACCTGTGTCTAAGCGCTTGCCTAATAGTGTTAAGGCATGGGTCAGCTCTTTACCTGACAGCGATAGCTGTTTTTTTAACATATGGGCAGTAAGCGGTGCTTCCGATGCGTGTAATAGTACTTCGATATGTTTGCTCATGTCTTCAAGATACTGATGGTTAGTATCTGTCGTTGTAGTATTTATAATGGTACTTGATGTTGTATTTATCATTGAATCTGTCATTTAATTCACTCTCTTGTGATAGCGTTATGCCAACCACTGTAAGGTCAATTTTTCAATGTGATTGTGTTGCGTGCTGTCGCTCGCATCCGAAGCGCTGTTCGTTTGTTCGTCGCCTGCTATATCAGTGTCCGTTAACTCAGGCTGTACGACGCCCACCAGCTGTCTTTTTATCAGCTCTAGGACGGCGACAAAGCTTACCACTACACCGACTTTTCCTTGTGATCTGTCTAGCAGCTCATAAAATGAGCGCGTACCATCCGTGCTGAGTTGTCGGCTGATGCTGGCAATGCGGTCGGAAAGAGGAACTGCATCGACTTTGACGGTATGCATCTGATAGTCAGGTTGCAACTGCATTTTAAATAAGCTGTCAATCAACAATGTCGGTGAATAATTGGGCAGTTCAGCATTCATCACGTCTTGACTGGGCATGCTTACCATCGCTAAAAACACATCGCGCTCCAGCCGTACTAAGTTGTCTAGACGTTCGCTTGCTGCTTTGATTTGCGCGTACTCTTCTAAACGCTCAATGAGCTCAGCTTTCGGGTCGCGCTCATCGGTGGGTGTTTCTGGCGTAGGGAGTAGCAGCTCAGTTTTGATTGCAATTAACGTTGAAGCCATTAGCAGATAATCTCCTGCTAACTCAAAATGATCAGTATCCAACTCAGCAATGTAGGCCAAATACTGTTCAGTAATGGGCAGAATTGACATCTGCGTCAAATCAACGTTGTTTTTTTTGACCAGATATAACAGAAAGTCCAATGGACCAGCAAACTGCTCTAGCCAAATAGCAAAGGCTTGCGGTGGCACATAAAGATCTTCAGGCAGGTGTTGCACTGGCGTCTGATAAATTCGCAGAGACATGTCATCAATAGTGGAAGCACTATTTTCATTCTCACGTTCACTTTCATTATTCATAGACATAGTGCTATTTAAAGCGTCGGACGCTTGGTGTTGGTCTGCTTGAAAGGCGGCTTTAGGCAAAGCCGCTCTGTTGTCTTGTGGGTCAGTGTGCAAGTTCAGCGTCCGTTGTATTTATGGCTATTCAAGTGTTTATTTCAGCTTCGCAAGCGGGCGGATACCAATAGCACGACGGGATTTATCTAATTGCTTACGGCTATGGCGACGAGCTTTTGCTGCACCCATCTGTAAAATCTCTTCCAATTCTTTTGGATTTGCCATTAGTTCTTGGTAGCGTGCTCGGAAAGGAGCAATCTCATCGTTGATTTTGGCAAATAATGCTTTTTTGGCATCACCCCAGCCGATACCCGCTGCATATTGGGCGCGCATATCAGCAATTTCTTCTGGCGTAGCAAACGCTTTGTAAATTTCGAAGATAGCCGAATCATCAGGATCTTTCGCTTCTTCTGGTAACTGTGAGTTGGTTACGATTTTCATGATGGCTTTATGCATCTGTTTCTCAGGGCTTACCTGTGGATTCGGTTCACCAAATAGCGGAATCGTGTTGCCATAGCTCTTGCTCATTTTGCGACCATCAAGTCCTGTCAATAGGGGAATATCATCATCAACGACCGCTGTGGGCAGGGTAAAGAGGGTTTTGTAACGATGGTTAAAAGTACCTGCGATATCACGTGCCATCTCAATATGCTGTACTTGATCACGCCCAACAGGAACGTGAGTAGCATTAAACATCAAAATATCAGCCGCCATGAGCACAGGATAACCAAATAAGCCCATGGTGACACCTTGGTCGGCATCGACATCGGTTTTTTCTGTATTGATATCAACCGCTGCTTTGTAGGCGTGGGCACGGTTCATCAGCCCTTTGGCGCATGAGCAGTTTAAAATCCAAGCCAGTTCAGGAATTTCAGGGACATCTGACTGACGATAGAAAGTCACACGTTCGGGATCTAGACCACAGGCAATCCAAGTGGCAGCAATGATTTTGGTCGATTCGTGAATGATAGCTGGGTCATAGCAGCCGATGATGCCGTGGTAATCCGCCAAAAAGAAAAATGCTTCATCATCGCTATTTTGGATAGACTCAATTGCTGGACGAATAGCACCGACATAATTACCTAGATGTGGGATACCTGTCGGTTTAATACCAGTTAGGATACGGTTGGTTTCTTTTTTAGCGGCGTCAGTTTGATTGCTCATGAAAAATCCATTATTGGTTTAATTGTTGGTTTAATTGTTGGTGTAATTATTGAGTGTTTCGAGTGTGGTTAATTCAATATCAATCCTTTAATACAAAGGCTCAAAGTAACGGCGTAAAGTATAGCAAATTTCTGTCATGCTTTTTTCTCTAATGCCTTTTTGCATACTTTGCTTGTGTAGGCATCGCTACTTGTAGATGTCGGTACGACCATTCGGACCATGCTTAAAACGACGATGGAACCACATCCATTGAGTCGGATCAATACGAATCAGCCCTTCTAATAGCTCGTTGACACGAGTGGCATCAGCGACTTCATCATTACTAGGATAATTTTCAAGCTCTGGTGTGATTGTTAGATGATAGTGTGGACGCTTTCCTCGAGGTAGGTTGTCTGGTGTTTGTCGGTAAGTATGCAGCGCCATGAGTGCTGGCGGATTTTGTTTGCTACCCAGTTTGGCCATGCGTCGTGATGCAGTGATAGTAGCGGCAGGCACACCAAAAAATGGCGCCATGACGCCTTGTTTGAGTCCGTAATCCTGATCAGGCGAATACCAAATGACATGTTCAGCTTTGATAGAGATGACCAGGCTACGCATGTCACGGCTAGATATTTGTTTACCAAAGATATTGGTGCGACCGTTGTAAATAAACCAGTCTAGTAGTGGATTGTTTTGCGTGCGATACATACAATCTAGCGCAAAAAACTGGGTGCAAAATAACCCACCCAAATCTAGCATGGTGTAGTGGGCGCCCAAGAGAATAACAGGGCGGTTTTCGTTTTGAGCATTGACCAGATGTTGTAATCCTGAGATAGAGACTGTACGAGTAAAGACATTAGGTCGAAACCAAGCACACAAGGTTTCAAAGACGCCGATACCTTGGTTGACGAATACTTGCTTCGCCATCAATTCACGTTCAGCTTCCGACTTTTCTGGAAAGGCGAGTCCAAGATTGATAAGCGTATCACGTCGTCGTGAGCCAGCTACTTTATAGACCAATATGCCAAGTTTACGACCCAGCCAAAACTGCCAGCGTAATGGTAAATACATCATCGGCAAAAAGATAAGAAACACCAACCAAATCCCCCAGTATCTTGGCAATAGAAACTGCCACTGAAAGGGTTTTTTCACTGCATCTGCTGTGCGTTTGTGAGTTTCACTGATCGTCGGCATACCATCAGGAATGGCAGGCGACTTAGCTGCTTTATTTGGCTCAGCTGCCTGAGATACCGGCATATCCGTATTGGATGGTTTACTGGGGTCGTATTGTTCGGGCGCTTTCATAATGTCCTTTTGTAGCACTTCTTTTACGTCGGGTCATGACTGTTGTAGCACGCACTATATCGTCTAAGCTCATGACAAAAAGTAACTATCATGATGGGGCTGTGTCGTTCTATTTGCAAGTTGGTTTTGAAAAGGCAATCTGTACAGTAAAATGAGTCAAAAGACAGTGTTTAAGTGATACGTTTAGCCCTAATTAATAGACCGTGAGATTTTGAATGAAAGCCATGCCACAACCCAATCAGCTAGCAAAAAACCATAGTGTGCTGTGTGCAGTCTCTAATCACGTCTGGCTACCAATGATTTCATTATTACCGCATGCATATATATTTTATCGCCACTCAAAAAACAGCCATAAAAAAACCTTATAAGCTGATTGCAGCTTATAAGGTTTTGCAAATCTACTCTTTTATTTAATGGTAATACCAACGCTCCGAGAAAAAGCGGATAGTAGCACCAAGATAAGAGATAGCTTTGATTAACGTTTTGAGAATTGTGGACGCTTACGTGCTTTACGTAGGCCCAATTTCTTACGTTCAACTTGACGTGAATCACGAGTCACGAAGCCAGCTGATTTTAGTGCAGGCTTCAAGGTTTCGTCAGACTCGATCAAAGCGCGAGTGATGCCGTGACGGATAGCACCAGCTTGACCGTTAACACCACCACCAGCGACAGTAATGTATAGGTCGTAGCTATCAGTTGCTTCAAGCAGCTCTAGCGGCTGGCGAACAACCATGCGTGAGGTTTCGCGGCTGAAGTATTCGTCAAGAGGCTTGCCGTTAACAACGATGCTACCAGTACCTTTTGATAAAAAGACACGAGCGGTAGACGTCTTGCGGCGACCAGTTCCGTAATTGCGTTCCATAAGTATATCCTTAGATGTCTAGTTCTTTAGGTTGCTGTGCGGTATGTGGATGCTCATTACCAGCATACAACTTTAGCTTGTTGATCATCGCATAGCCAAGAGGGCCCTTTGGAAGCATACCCTTAACTGCTTTGTGTAGAACATCTTCAGGCTTATGTGCAATCAGCTTTGTGAAGTTGGTTTCTTTAATGCCACCTGGGTAACCACTGTGACGATAGTACTTTTTATCTTGCGCTTTTTTGCCAGTTACTGTGACTTTGTCAGCATTGATAACGACAATAAAATCACCAGTATCTACGTGCGGCGTATAAGAAGTTTTATGCTTGCCACGTAAGCGAGAAGCGATTTGAGTGGCTAAGCGACCAAGGGTTTTGCCGTCAGCATCTACGACATACCAGTCATGGGTCACTTCAGCTGGTTTTGCACTAAGTGTTTTCATGATAAAACCTTAAAATTAGAATTCATTGAGAGTTTAGCTGGGAACGGGGCTCTCAAAAAACAGACTGCACATTATAAGCAGTAGAGCCTACGCTTGCAAGCTGCATTGGGGGTTTATTTTCGCCTTTATACAACAAACTGCAGCGTTTGGCCAGTTTTTAAGCGGTTTTAAACGATTTTTAGGGATGTTGAAAAGTTACTGTGCAATTATGACGCTGACAGCTGATAAAGTCCAGCGACAACTTGCCCAACTTTGGTTTGTTTTAAGCATTCAAAAGTGATGGCTGTCTGAGTACTATCTGGTTTTGTATCGGTATTTTGATTGAGACTATCGGACAATTGCTTTAGCTGAAGCGTTAGGTCTTTATCAGCTTCTAAATAAATTAACGTGTCAGTATTAATCAAAGAATGGGTAATCAGAGCAGTTAAAATGGGTTGCCACAGTTCTTGTGCATAGGGTGGGTCGATGAATACAATATCGAAATAGCGCTGCACGGTCTGATTGTCAGCAAGGATGTGTTCTGCGTTTCCTTGAGCAATCTGATAAGTAGTGGCGTCAAGATGGAGTTGCTCGGCGCTTTGTTGCAGAAGCTTGGTTTGTTTGGGGTTTTTTTCGATAAAGGTGGCGTGTGCAGCACCGCGTGACAAAGCTTCAAATCCTAATACACCACTACCAGCACAGCTATCGAGTACATAAGCGCCATGGATATCAGCAAGCAACCAATTAAACAGTGTTTCACGCATACGATCAGGTGTTGGGCGTAAACCTTCTGCATCAACGAAACGAACGATACGGCGTTTAAATTGTCCGCCAACGATACGCACATCACCAGCCGCTGAGGTTTTTGCTTGGGCGTTTCTTTTGGTAGTGTGGCGGTTTGATGATTTTTTCATGACTTCTCTTGTTTACCGTTTGCTATTTACTGTTTAGCGAATGTTGATGAACATATTTCATTCAGCAACTGTTGCATCTGATTCTTCAGCTTCTGCCTGTTCTGCCAATGCTTGCTCTTCTTTGTCGCGTATCGCGTCACGCTTGGCTTTTTCAAACGCTTTTTGACGTTTGATGGCTTTTAGCTCATCGGCCGTTGGTGGCAATATGGGGTCGTTTTCACGTTGCAACACCCAGTAGTCAAACAAAGCACGGCCGATAGGAGCAGCGACAGTACTTCCGCCACCACCATTTTCGACCAATACAGCAAGGGATATTTGCGGATTTTCTACTGGCGCAAAGCCACTAAACCATGCGTGATCCCAGTGGCGTTGGTCTATTGCAGATTTATCATAGCTTTTGCCCTGTGCAATGGATTTGACCTGAGCTGTACCTGTTTTACCGGCTATTCGGTAGCGTGGTGTATATATGCCACGTCCCGTACCATTTTTTATCACACTTTCCATGGTGTCGTGCATGCGTAACCAGTCCGATGGATTACCGTTGTATTCGATTTTGCCGTCAGGTTTGCTGATGATGTCTACATCGGCGGCACCGTTACTGCTTTTTAACAAATGCGGGGTTAAGTGTTGCCCTTTGCTGGCTGTCATTGCTGTGGCATTGGCAACCTGCAATGGTGTGGCCAAAAAATACCCCTGACCAATGCTCACGGAAATGGTTTCACCTGGTAGCCACTCTTTATCATAGGTGTCTTTTTTCCATTTCGGTGATGGCATGATGCCTGTTTTTTCATTGGGTAGGTCGATACCAGTTCGTTCACCAAAACCAAAACGTATCATCCAGTCGTGAAGGCGTTGAATCCCCATCTCGTAAGCCAATTTATAATAGTAAGTATCTACCGACATCACCACAGATTTTTTCAAATCGACTGAACCATGTCCACCACGTTTCCAATCACGAAAACGGTGGCTATCCCCCGGCAAACTAAAATAACCAGGATCATAGATGGAGGTTTCCCATTCACGCAGACCGTAGTGAAGCGCGCCCAAACCTTCAAAAGGTTTAATCGTGGAAGCAGGGGGATACATACCTTGCAGGGCACGGTTGTAAAGGGGTTGGTCAATATCATCACGTAGGTCGCCATAGTCTCTAAATGAAATACCAGAGATAAAGGGGTTTGGGTCGTAGCTTGGATTACTAACAAAAGCCAATATATCACCGTTGTTAGGGTCGATAGCGACAATAGCGCCTCGACGCCCGTCTAGCTGCTGTTGGGCAACTTTTTGCAAACCATAATCTAATGTCAAGGTAATGTCATTACCAGCTACCGGCGGCTTGGTATCTAATTGACGTATGATATTGCCGTACGCATCAGTTTCTACCGACTGATAGCCGGGTTGTCCCAGTAAAATGTCTTCGTAGTAATCTTCGATTCCGATTTTTCCTATAAGATCGGTACCAGCGTAGAGGTCTTTGTCAATGCGTTTAGTCTCTTTATCGTTGATGCGGCCTACATAACCAATGACGTGAGCAAATAGCTCATCATAAGGGTATGAACGGGTCAGTTTGCTCTGAATCGTAACGCCTCGAAAAAACGGCTTTCGCTCACTGAACTGCGCTAACTGTGCATCCGTCAAGTCGATCTTAATCGTGACTGGGTCACTTTTGCTTTTGCTTAGGCGCGCCAAAATATCGGTAATATCTGATTCTGTTAGCTCAAAAATCGGTGCCAATAGGTTTAGAGTACGTTCGGGATCGGTGACTCCATCAGGACTGAGCATCGCCGTGAAGACCGGTTGATTGTCCGCCAGTATCACGCCATTGCGATCATAAATATAGCCACGACTGGGCGGCGCAGAGATCAGCTTGATACGGTTGTTATCCGCCTGTGTTGTATATTGGTCGTGGGCATAGACTTGTAGATAGCCATAACGGAATACAAGACCACTCAAACCAATCAACATGATAATACCAAGTATAATAATACGGTTGGTAAAACTGCGGTTGACCTGTTCGGTATTGGGAGTTAGCGGTTTATTCATAAAAAGTCAGAGCCCAAGCGGTCGATGAGTCAGCAAAAGGTAGATTGATAGACGGGTAAGCTAGCAAAAGCGTGGTAAGGATAAGGGGTAATGCAATTAATTTCAATAACATAGATTGATGTATTTGTTTTTTAAAATACATAAACTATCGTGCTGATGTCGGCTATGATTGTGGGGTAAATTATAACAGAACAAAAGAGTAGGCGCAGTGTTCGTCTAGTCACAATATTGGTCGTAATGTCGGTAATACTATCTCAATATCGTTGCCTAATTGCTCATAGAGCATATTAGTATTCATGTCTCTGATGTTTGATAGCCGGTGCTGTCATCATTCGTTACCCTTTAGTCACATTTTATTCACACTTGAGTCACAACTTGCTGTGGGTGTAGGTGTGCTAATAAAGCCTAAGTATGCTAAAATCAGGCGATTTATTTTATAGTGGTTATGAGTGTAGCCTGTCTCTTTTGACGGCAGTTCTACGGTAGCTAAAGGCGGCTTTTTAGCAAAGACAATCAACTTGTCAGGGGCAAGATACGTCATGGACATAACTTCATTATGGCAGATGATCACTGAACATCCAGAGTTCTTTGCCATGCTGACCATCCCTCCTGTGACAGCATTTGTCACTTGGGTACACGTGTGGATGGCGCTAAAAATGCTGTTTTTTCCGATTAAGTTTCGGGGTGTTCGCATTCCGAACTTCCCATTTTTCGGTCTGCCTGGTTTAGGCTGGCAAGGTATAGTGCCACGAAAAGCGGGTAAAATATCGGGGGTTATCGTCGATCAGACGCTGTCAAAACTCGGTTCGCTCGATGAGTTTTTTCAGGCGATGGAGCCCAAGCAGATGGCTGCTTTCATCACTGAGACAGTTGATGAAAACCTTGAGCTCTTGATAGATGAAATTATGTTGGAGCACTCGCCTGCGCTTTGGAGCAATTTGCCTTATGCTCTAAAACGTCGCGTTTATGCGCAAGCACACAAAGAGCTGCCGAATATCATGCAGTCGTTAGTGACTGACTTGACTTATCATGTCGAAGACCTCGTCGATATGCGTAAGATGATCGTCAATAAGATGGAAAGCGATCGTCGGTTGATGGTTAATATGTTTTTGAGAGTGGGTCAAAAAGAGATCGATTTCATTTGGCATATTAGTGCTTTTATCGGCTTGGTTTTCGGTATTATCCAGATGTTTATATTTTTGGTGTTGCCACAGCATTGGACGGTACCGTTTTTTGCCGCGATTTGGGGCTTTCTCACTAACTGGATTGCTATTTGGATGGTATTTAATCCAGTTGAGCCGCGTTTTATTTCTTATTTGAAAGTCTGCACTGTGCAAAAAAGCTTTCCATTTATCAAACCACAGATGCCGCACATTGCTAAATATCGTCTACAAGGCGGCTTTATGAAACGTCAAGAAGAAGTTTCTGAGGTATTCGCTGAGATTGTGGTAAAAGATTTGGTCACACTTGAAAACATCATGAATGAGATGATGTATGGTGATCGTGCAGTACAAACTCGTGACTTGATGAAGTCGCATGTGTATCAAGTGTTGGAATCTCCAGTCATCAGCACGACCCTGCGTGTCGGCTTGGGTCGCCGTGAGTATGGACAGTTGAAGAACACCATCATCGATAAGTCGATTGTTGCCACGATGGTGCCACTACGTGATCCAGAGCTTAACGAGAGCCGTGCTAGCAAGATATTCGGGCTGTTCCGAGATAGAATTCGTGCGTTGACACCAAATGAGTTTCAGAACTTATTACGCCCAGCATTTCGTGAAGATGAGATGACGCTGATCGTACTGGGCGGGCTGACAGGATTTTTGGCAGGTTGGTTACACCTTGTATTGGTGTTTTTCCCGTCAATACAGTAGCCAGTTGATTTCTTTGTTTGGGGCTAATCTTGAACAGAATACTGGCAGTGTATCTATTATACAAACACACAGAAATCTCAAAAGCGATAATTTTTGCATCAACCATTTCTATTGATGCATCACAACGATAGTAGCGGATTTTATGTGCTTCTATAGCGATTAAAACCTCCGTTTTTGACCGTAAACTATGACCGCATAAAGGACTACTTAGCGTTTATCAGTGGCTATTAAAAGCTGCTGATAAACCATTAATCGTATCCAAGGTAAACAAGGTTAGACCGTATGTTAATCACTGAATTGGGTTATTTTGCCTTGCTGGCCGCCTTTATATTGGCGATATTGCAGGTAGTGTTACCAACCATCGGCGTGATGCGCGACCATGTCGCGTGGCAGCGTCTTGCACCAAGCCTCGCATGGGCGCAGTTTGCGGCCATGATCACATCATTTTCCGCATTGATGGCGGGATTTTACTTTAATGACTTTAGCCTCGTTTATGTCTCCCAGCATTCTAATACCTTGTTGCCTTGGTACTATAAATTGTCTGCGACTTGGGGCGGGCATGAGGGGTCGTTGCTGTTGTGGATGACCATCATGGCTACATGGTGTGCGCTGGTATCTTATTTCAGTCGTGGTCTACCGCTGTCTATGCGTGCACGAGTCCTGGTGATTTTATCGGCTGTACAGTCGATGATGTTGGCGATGCTTATTTTTACGTCGTCGCCATTTGACCGTACGTTGCCTAATCTACCGGTTGATGGTGCAGATCTGAACCCACTCTTGCAGGATTTTGGCTTGATCATACACCCACCTATGCTATACATGGGCTATGTGGGTTTGGTCGTGCCATTTGCCTTTTGTATGGCGGCGCTATGGGAAGGTCGTTTGGATGCGGTATGGACACGTTGGTCGCGTCCATGGGCGCTCGCCGCTTGGGGCTTTTTGACGATAGGTATCGCACTTGGTTCTTGGTGGGCTTATTACGAGCTTGGCTGGGGCGGCTGGTGGTTCTGGGATCCGGTAGAAAATGCATCATTGATGCCGTGGTTGGCGGGTACAGCACTGCTGCATTCGTTGGCAGTGACCGAAAAGCGAGGCGTATTCAAAGCATGGACAATCATGCTAGCGATTTTCTCATTTGCGCTTAGTTTGCTTGGTACCTTCTTGGTGCGTTCGGGCGTTATCACATCGGTGCATTCATTTGCGGCGGACCCCACACGTGGTCTTGTGATTCTTGTGATTCTTGGCGTGATTGTCGGCAGCGGACTGTTGGTGTTTGCCATACGTGGCTGGCGTTTGACGGTGGAGAGTCAGTATCAACTGATTTCTCGTGAGTCATTTTTGGTGATTAACAACGTCATTATTTTGATTTCGACCTTGGTTGTGTTGCTGGGTACGTTATATCCCATCATCGCGGATTCTTTTAATTTAGGTCAGGTCTCCGTCGGCCCTCCATACTTCAATGCGCTATTTGTACCACTAACATGGTTGCTATTAATCGCGATGGGTATGGGTTCTAATATTCGCTGGAAAAAAGACAGCCGCCCGCTACTGGGTGTCGGTATGGTCATTGCGGTCAGTGCTTTGGTTTTGGCAGCGATTATGGCTTACTATTTCAGCCCATCTGCGCCGCTAAACATTGGCGTGACATTGGCAGTCAGTCTGTGGGTGTTGTTCTGGATGGTCGTTGACTTTAAGGATAAGACTAAAAACGCACCTAGTCGCCTCAAAGGCTTACGCCAGCTACGGTTAAGCTATTGGGGGCAACAGACTGCTCACGTTGGCGTGCTCATTGCGGTGATTGGTGTGGCGTTTACCAGTACGTTGAGCATTGAGCGTGATGTGGCATTGGGTCCTAATGATAGTGCCCACGTTCAGGGCTACGACTTTACAGTCAAAGGTTTCCGTGAAGTCAAAGGTAGTAACTATGATGCCACCCAAGCGGAAGTGCAGGTCAGTAAAGACGGTCGTGATGTAGCAACGCTATACCCTGAAAAACGCAATTACATCATCAGTATGATGCCGATGACTGAGGCTTCAATTGATGCCAGCCTATTGCGTGATGTCTATGTGGCGCTTGGCGAACCTATCGCAGCAGATAGTAATGAGTGGGCGGTAC
This sequence comes from Psychrobacter sp., assembly GCF_030457785.1. GTDB lineage: Bacteria > Pseudomonadota > Gammaproteobacteria > Pseudomonadales > Moraxellaceae > Psychrobacter. The sequence goes on from NZ_JAKDUI010000006.1 coordinate 16,387, forward strand.
GTATTTATGTCAAGCCACTGGTCCGTTGGATATGGCTTGGCTCTATTATCATGGCATTAGGTGCGCTACTAAGTATGCTAGATAATCGTTATCGTCTGAAGAAAACCAAGACAGCCGCTCAAATCGCAGCCAAGAAATCAGGTTTTGCCACAGTCGAAGATTTAGAAAACCCCGCAACTGACCTTTCAACAACTGATTCTTCAACCAAATTAGCAACCAAGTCAGGAGAGGAGTGAAATGAGTACTGATAATAATCCCTCTGACAATAGTGCTAATAAAGGCAATAAACCTGGTAATAAAACCATGAAAAAAAAGCAAATGAAGATATGGTTTTTGATTCCGCTTATCGTATTTATCGGTTTGTTCATTATGCTGGCTCAGCGTCTGGGTAAGCCGACCGATATTGTCACCAATACGGCGCTTGAGCGTCCTGTGCCAGCATTTGAGCTACCATTGCTGTCAGATACCAGTCGTATCATGACCAATGAAAACTTGCCAGATGAGCCTTTTTTACTGAACATCTGGGGGTCCTGGTGCCCGACCTGTATCATCGAGCATCCTTTCTTAATGGAGCTAGAAGGTCGCGGGGTCAATTTGGTAGGTGTTAACTACAAAGATGAAATCGGAGATGCGTTAGGCTATCTCAATCGAGGCGGCGATCCTTTCTCTATGTCTATTCAAGACTTATCGGGTCAGTTTGCCTTAGACCTAGGTCTGACCGGAGCGCCAGAGACATTTGTAGTCGATGGTGAAGGTGTTATTCGTCAACATATTATTGGTGAGGTGCATGAAGAAAACTGGCAAAATCGCATTACGCCTTGCTTGATGGTACTCAATGACGCTAATGACAACAATGTCAGTCCAGATCCGAGTCAGGTTGCGGAGGCGTGCAAATGATAGTCACTCAAATAAGAAACGCGGCGACAAAATTGGTAGGCCTACTTTTTGCTTGCTTGCTTAGCACGCTGAGTTTTGCTGCCATCGATGTCTATGACTTTGATTCTGTACAGCAAGAGGCTCAGTACCGTGGTTTGATCGAAGAGCTGCGCTGTCCTAAGTGTCAAAATCAAAATCTTGCAGGATCTGATGCACCTATTGCACAAGACTTGAAGCAAAAAACCTACGACATGATTAAAGATGGCCGTAGTGATGGTGAGATTCGCGCTTATATGCAGGAGCGTTATGGTGATTTTATTACCTATAAACCGCCTGTTCGCCCATCCACGTGGATTTTATGGTTTTTCCCACCGTTACTGCTTCTACTCTTGGTTGTCGGCTGGTTTTGGCAAAGCAAACGACGACAGCTTGTTGCTAGTGGTCAGAGTGGGGTAACGGTAGATAGTACCGCTACGGAACTCTCTGCTGCCGAAAAAGCCGAACTTGATCGTCTATTATCACGTGCGAAAAGCGATGGCAAAACCAAAAGTGATGACAATAGCGCTCATGACATTAAGAGTCGCGAGGACAAAAAATGACCATATTTTCTACTGTTGGCTTATTTATTTCTCTAAGCTTACTTATTGCCTTAATCTTTGCCTTGATTACTATCGTGCCGTGGTTGAGAGCGTCGCGTTCGCAAGCAAAACCCGTGGACAACCAGCTATTAGATATCAACGTTGCGGTATTCCGTGAGCGTCTGGAAGAATTGAAAACAGACAAAGATAATGGCACTATTGATGACAATCATTATCAGAACCAAAAGCTTGAGCTTGAGCGTCAGTTACTAGATGCTCAACGTGAAGTGACACCGATGATTGCACCAGGTGTCAAAAGCCGACTAATCATCTTAATGTGGGTGCCAGTATTGTCTGCTATGGCATATTTAATGATTGGTGACCGCACCTCTGTGTTTGAGCTTTGGACTGCGGAAGATAAAGTCGCTCAAGTCGCTGATGATTTGTTGACTGGCAAGATTGATCAGCCGCCTGCTTGGGCGATCGAAGACGGTCAACAACTGATTAGCGCCATGCAGACCAATGTGTACCGTCACGCTGACGACCCTAATCGCTGGATGCGTTTGTCCGAGCTGTTCCTATCATTAGAAGCCACAGATTCGGCATTAGAAGCTCTGTCACGAGCTTATCGCTTGTCCCCGGATAATGAGGAAATTGCGACCACCTATGCTCAGATCAGTTTCTTTGCTAATCAAGGTCAGCTAGACGCCAATAGCCGTCGAGTACTCCAAGGCGTACTGGCTGAGAACCCTCAGCATGAAGGTGCACAGATGCTCATGGCCATGGGTGAGGCACGCAGTAGCAACTTTGAGCAAGCGCAAGGTTGGATTCAGCGCCTACGTGATAGTATCGCTGCGAAACCAGGTGATCATACCCAAGCGCTGGCAAGCCTAGACGAATTGAGTGCTAATGTGACTGCTCAGCAGCAGCAAGCCTCTGAAGGTGTCGATGTGACTGTCAGTGTAGATCCTAGTCTGCTACCGCTTGTTCAAGCTGAAGATGTATTGTTCGTAGCGATACGCGACGTTAATGGTGGTCCACCGTATGCGGCTAAGCGCCTACCTATTAGTGTGGTTCAGCAAGGTCAAGCTAGCATTAGCCTAAGCGATTTGGATGCAATGATGCCTGAGCGTACTTTGAAGTCTGCCCGATCTGATAAGGTTCAGTTAGCTGTAATCGCTCGTATTAGTCATAGTGGTAATGCCAATGCAGAATCAGGTGATTTATCCGGTAATCCAGTGGTTATTAGCGCTGACCAAAATCAGGTCAATGTTGCTATCAATCAGCAGATTCCATAGAAAATATATCTGAAATCCTGTGTTTAATTGATAGTAGAGCGCTGTTGTTTGAGTCAACGCAACAGCATGCAATTGCATTATATAAACAGGTTGGTCATGACAAGTGTCGCTATAAACGATGAAAACACTTGAGCTTTATAAAGCCACAAGGTAAGGTAGCTTGGAAAAACTACCAATACATAAATATTTATCAGTCCCCAGTTCTATTTATTAAGGAGAGTCACGTAATGATGCGTATTATATTGCTAGGTCCACCAGGTGCCGGTAAAGGCACCCAAGCCCAATTTATTTCTAAAGAGTATGATATTCCGCAGATTTCAACGGGCGATATGCTACGTGCGGCAATCAAAGAGGGCAGCGAGCTTGGCAAACAAGCCAAAGAGATCATGAATGCTGGCGGTTTAGTATCTGATGACCTCATTATTAATCTCGTACAAGAGCGTCTCAGCAAGCCTGATTGTGCTAAAGGTTGTATCCTGGATGGTTTCCCACGTACGATTCCACAAGCACAAGCATTGGCAGATGCTGAAGTATCGATTGATCATGTGGTTGAGATCAGTGTGCCTGATGACGAAATCGTCAAGCGCTTGTCTGGTCGTCGCCAGCATCCTGGCTCAGGTCGTGTATATCATGTAGAGCACAATGCACCTAAGCAAGAAGGCATCGACGATGTGACAGGTGAAGCACTCATCCAGCGTGAAGACGACAAAGAGTCTACCATCCGTGACCGTCTAGCGACTTATCACGAACAGACTTCAGCGCTCGTTGGCTTTTATCAAGACAAAGCCAAAGAAGGTGGAGATGCGCCGAACTATGACAAGTTTGATGGCACACAAGGTATCGATGACGTGAAGCAGCAAGTCTTATCTGCTTTAAAAGGCTAATCCTCACTTCCTAAGCATTGATGAAAAAGTAAAAACCCTGTTTATTAGCAGGGTTTTTTTAGTTTCGCCACTCATTTATCTGAGTCGCTGTAATTATAAATTTATGGGCGACGACCGCACATTGTAGCCCATAAAAAAGCTGCTCTCTTGTTGACAAGAAAACGGCTTTTAAAATAATGCTTCGATGCTTTAGCAAGCTAAGTCTTAAGCGTTACCTTCAGCGTCAACTTTGGCTTGTTCTTGTGCTTGTTGTTGGCTTTGTGCGTAAGCTTGATCAAAGTTTACCGGTGCTAATAGCAACTGTGGGAAACTACCACGTGTCACGATGTCGCTGATAACTTCACGAGCATATGGGAACAAAACGTTCGGGCAATAGGCACCCAAAATTTGACCGATTTGGTCTTCTGGAATGTCTTTTAGTAAGAAAATACCGGCTTGATGAACTTCAGCGATAAACGCCGCTGCATCTGAGTTTTTTGCGGTAACACTGACTGTTAAAACAACTTGATAATGATCATCGTCGAGTTTATCGGCATTGCTAGATAGATTGATATCCAACTCTGGGTTCCATTCTTTAGTAAATACGCTAGGACCTGGAACTTCAAGTGACATGTCTTTTACGTAGATACGCTCTAGGGCCAGTTGTGGTTGTGCTTGTTCTTCAGCCATGATAATTCCTTCAAAGTTAAATCAAATGATTGGATAAAATAGTAATATAAATCGGATAGCATCCCGATTTTTTAGTGGAGCTTTTGCTGGTTGTGCTATTTACCATTACACAGGTGACGACGACAGCACAGACCGTAATGCATTAGCCCACTAATAGCTCGTCAAGCTTGCCTTGCTGATGCATTTGATTGAGTTCATCAAAGCCACCGACGAAAGTATCACCGACGAAAATTTGTGGCACAGTGCGATAATTATTGGTTTTTTTCATCAACGCTTGGCGTTCCTCACTGCTCATATCGTGCATGCCGATTTCTTCATAATCAACGCCTTTGGTTTCTAGTAGCTTCTTAGCGTTAGAGCAATATGGGCAGATAGGGGTAGTATAGACTTTTACAGGTACACTCATGATAAATCCTTATTTATAGGTTTCGTTGTTTGTATGTTTGTTTATACGTTTGGTTCAAGGGCAACCGTTTTATTAGAATACGTTCTATTAAGATGCAGTGCATCATTCATCGATGAAAATTATTATAACCAGTTGCCGAAAAAAACGTTAGCGATACGTTCGCTGATGCTCATTACTGAGGTGGGGATTAGCCTGATAAATTCAAGTTTTCTAACAACAAAAGATAAAATGGTAGGGACAGAAGGTGCCACGACGAGATAAACGGATATAAAAAAAGACACCTGATTAGCAGATGTCTTTTTAGTAGCTACTAATATAGATAGCTATCTTGTATTACTAAAGGCCTAGCATCGGTCAGAGACTCGCCAACGGTTTGTTGATATTGTCATAGCCTCACTGCAGTGTCGTTGTTGACTGCCGACTACTTATGCTGGATGCTGATTATTTGTTGAGATTAGGTTTTGCCTTGCCTTTATTTTTAGGCTTAGCATCTTTTAAACCAACCAAAGGCATACCACCACTTTGCCAACCATTCACACCACCTTCTAGGCGATAGACGTTCTCTTTACCAATCATTTGAACGGCTGCGCCTGCTTGTACGCCGATATCACAGATGATAATCACTGGCTGCTCAATCGCACGAATTTCTTCTAAGCGATTTTTGAGCTCAGTGAAAGGTATGTTTCGACTGCCTTGGATATAGCCGTCATTAAACTTCTTCTTGGCGCGAATATCGATCAGCTGCGCATTTTGCGAGTTAACCATCATCCCAAGAGTATTGGGCGATATTTTTCTGCCACTACGTTTGTTTTCAATAGTAAAAAATAGCACGGCAAGTACGGCTAATATACCAAATAAAAACGGGTGGTTGCCCACAAATTCCAGCGCACGATCCAAACCATACCTCCAAAAAAATAAGTGTCCTGCCAAACTGTGAATACAGCTCAGTATTATCGAACAAGGCGCCATTATACCGACTAGACCGTTTATAGTAAACGTGTCATAACCAACTTAGTGATGTTGGTCAATAAGACTTGGTATCTGCTTCTTCTGTGAGAGTAACGAGGTTTTCGACACGGCGCTGCAACACGTCACCATTTTTCACTGCTTGCCACAAGGCGCAGCCTTTGCTGTTATGGGTGTGGCGGCAATCACGGAACTGACAGTCAGCTGACAGTGGTGCCAGCTCAATAAAGCCTGAGATGATATCGTCTGGACTTAAATGCCAAATCCCATATTCACGAATACCAGGCGTGTCCACGATGCCACCTTTGGTAAGATCGTTTGGGTTGAATGGCAGTAATCGGCTGGTCGTGGTGGTGTGCTGACCCAATTGTGAGTTTTCAGAGATGATGTTGACGACTTGTCCTGACTCAGGGAGTAGCGCATTGATCAAGCTGCTTTTTCCAACCCCTGATTGTCCAGCAAAAATCACCAGTTTTTGATCTATGTAGCGTTGTAATTCACCAAGCCCTTGCTGTGCATCATTGGCGGTGATGTTTTCTGGACAGTCTACCGAGGTGAGCACACTTTCGTAACCAAGAGCGGCATATTGAGCCAATAACTCATTGGTATCTACACCATTTTCTTGTGCGAGCAGATCGGCTTTATTGAGCACCAGCAAAGGCTGTACGCCTGCATGATGACAGACGACTAAATAACGATCAATAAGCGTTGGCGCGGCGGCAGGCAGCGGTGCAAAAACAATGGCTAAAATGTCGACATTGGCGGCGACAGGTTTGAGCTTATGATAACGGTCTGGACGAGAAACAAGTGACGTGCGTGGTTTGACGGACTCGATACGTCCAAATCCGGTATTTGAATCTGCGCTCCAGCGCACCTGATCACCAGCCGCTAGCATCGGAAGGTTGGTACGCACGTGGCAACGCCAAATATCACCCAATTCGAGCGCCTGCCAAAACGGTTCAGGGTCATCAGGCGCAACCTCGGGCTGTACGGGTATCACCGCTGGTAAGCTGGTAACTTGCACCTCTAGCTGTTTGCCATAATGTGCCATGACCACGCCATCCATCAAACTGTCATCGATGCTATCTTGATTGGACTGCTGTTGCTTATCGATGCGACGAATCTGTTGTTTGGTCAGTTTTCGTTGCCGAATTAGTGCCATGGTTTTACCTATTATAAAAATATTGCTAAGTGTAGCGTGAAAATTTGCTAACATACAGCCTAAAGCGCCTGCCGCAGATAGTCGTTTTGTAATATAGTGGCTTTTCGTACTTTTACAACTAGTAGTTTGATAACATTGTGAGCACGGGCGCTATTCTGAACACACAGATTTTATAAGCAGGCGTACAGCAATACCTTCCGTGTATTGTCGTTTTTAGAGCGTGTCGCTATCCAAGATGTATTTTTCAGATTGGATACACACTCTATTATAATTGATACAACAAAAGCTGATCCAAGCTGCTTTGAGCTATATTGACCATAGGATACTTTATGACTACCAGTGACCATCCCAACAAAATTAAAATCAAAAACCAAGGTAAGAAGGGGCTGGTGTGGATTGACCTAGAGATGACAGGGCTTGATACCTTAAATGACGAAATCATCGAGATTGCAACTGTCGTGACCGATGAAGACTTAAATGTTTTGGCAGAGGGTCCCGTGTTTGCTATCAAAGTATCAGATCAAATACTAAACAAGATGGATGAATGGAATACTAAGCAGCATGGTCAGTCAGGATTGGTTGATCGCGTGCGTCGCAGTAAAGTGACATTGGCAGAAGCAGAAGCCGAAACCATTAAGTTTCTAAGCAAATGGGTTGATAGTGGTAAGTCGCCAATGTGTGGCAATTCAATTTGCCAGGATCGTCGCTTTATGGCGCGACAAATGCCAGATCTCGAAAGGTTTTTTCACTATCGTAACCTTGATGTGTCATCGATTAAAGAGCTGTGTTTCCGCTGGCGTCCTGATATTCTCAGAAGTTTTGAAAAAGGCGGCAGTCATTTAGCACTTGATGACATTCGTGACTCGATTCGTGAGCTCAAGCATTATCGTCAGCACTTCTTTAAGTTAATGCCTTAATAGGTGGTAGACCTGAGTTGATAAAATATAAGTGCAATAAAAAGGGTCTGCTTCATTGTTAGTAGACCCTTTTTTATCGAAGTCTTATCTACATTGCCTTTAGCGTCATGGCAAATATTAAAATGACCTTAATATGATTCTAAGAAGACGCTAAAAGATATCAAACCAGCGTTTTAAATTCAAATAAGCCAAACTCAATATCGTCATTACTTTCAGTCACTGCACCTATGACCGCACTGACTTTTGGTTGGCGTGTGTCATTATCTAACAGTCGCCAGTCACCCAGCACATAGCGATGCTTACTCTCAGTGATTTGATGGGTGTCTGGACGATGGGTATGCCCATGAAGCAATGCATCGCTATTGGCGACGGCTATTTTTACAGCTTCGTCATTGACGTCCATAATGTATGCAGATTTATTGGCGTTATTTTTTTGACTTTTTCTACGCATTTTGTCTGCAATGACTAATCGCTTTTCTAGTGACTTATTTAATAAGTACCACTGGGTCAGACGGTTGCGCATGATTTTTCGAAAGAACTGATACTTTTTGTCGTCCGTACACAGGGCATCACCATGCTCGAGACGATAGTTTTGGTTTGCGATCGTTAAGTTGTAGGGCTCATATATCAGCTGCCCCGCGAATAGATTACAAAACGGCTGATCTAATAAAAAGTCTCGGTTACCGTGCATCACCAAAATCTCGCAACCACTGATCCGCAGTTTTTTTAACTTCAGGATAAGCGGGGTTAGCCAATGCGTTTGGCGCTCATCTTCTGATAATGATAAATAAAAATCGTCCCCTAGCCAGACTTCAAACCAGTCACCCAAGATGAACAATCGTTTAAGACTGGGTAGGGCTAGGCAGTCGTCAAGCAGTGCCAAAAAAGCCTGCACTAAGGCAGGCTCTTCTAGCGATAAATGCAAGTCGCTAATCAATACTTGCCGCACATCATGGGGGCGGGTCGTGATGAGATGATTAAAAGTCTGCATTTATCATGATCCTTATCATTGTCCTCGTGACTCATCATAAGCTTATTAGGGTCTGTTGGCTATTCGACTACGCTGAAAGACGAGTGCCGACAGGCTAGCGCTGGCAGACCCTACAGATACTGCTTATTAAGTAGCTTATTGAGTAACGACGGTTGCTGAATTGATCACAACAGGCTCTTTTGGCACATCAGCGTGCATGCCGAAACGACCGGTTGGTACGCCACGCATTTTTTCGATGACATCCATACCGCTGGTTACTTTACCAAATACTGTGTAGCCCCAGCCTTGCATGTTTTTGCCAGAGTGGTTTAGGAAGTCGTTGTCTTTTACGTTCAGGAAAAACTGGCTAGTGGCTGAGTGTGGGTCCTGCGTACGCGCCATCGCGATGGTGCCTTTGTCGTTTTTTAGACCGTTGTCTGCTTCGTTTTCAATTGGCGCATTGGTTGATTTTTCATTCATCTCAGCGTCCATACCACCGCCTTGAATCATAAAGCCATCAATGATGCGATGAAAAATCGTGCCGTTATAGTGGCCAGAGTTTACATAGTTTAAAAAATTCTCGACGGTTTTTGGTGCTTTTTCTTCGTTGAGTTCGATGACGATTGCACCCATATTGGTGTCTAGTTCTACTACTGGTGGCATGTCTACCATGGAATATTCCTTTTTGATTGTATTGTAGCGCTTTAACAGCACTGTCGTGGGTGGTAAAAAAAGTTATGGCTAGTCTAACGGCTTTTTTGTCGTCTGTCATGTATCAGGCTGTTAATGCGTTCGTGAAACCTGATAGAATAACGCAACTTAATCTTTTATCAGTATTTTATTATTTTAAACGTTAAAGCGTGATGACACACGCGATAAACTGAACATATGCGCTAGGAGCAATGCCTGATGAGTGAGCACTCAAGCAACAATGCACAAAAAAACGACTTTATTCGTAATATTATTCGTGATGATGTCAATGCGCAAAAATACCCACAAGTTGTGACCCGCTTTCCGCCTGAGCCGAATGGCTATTTGCACTTGGGTCATGTCAAATCAATCTGCCTGAACTTTGGCGTGGCTGAAGAATTTGGCGGCGTGTGTAACTTGCGCTTTGATGACACCAATCCAACAGCAGAAAAGCAAGATTTTATCGATAACATCGAGAACGATGTGAAATGGCTGGGGTTTGAGTGGGCAGGGCAAGCTCACCATGCGTCAGGCTACTTTGATCAACTGTATGCATTGGCAGTACAGTTAATCGAGCAAGGAGACGCGTATGTAGACTTGCAGTCGCCTGAACAGATCAAAGAAAACCGAGGCTCATTTAATGAGGCAGGCACGCCGTCGCCACACCGAGACGCTAGTGTCGAAGACAATCTTAAGCTTTTCAATGATATGAAAAACGGCGAATATTCTGAGGGTAAAGCGGTCTTACGTGCCAAGATCGATATGGCAAGTCCGAACATGAACATGCGTGATCCTGTTATCTATCGTGTCATGCATTTAGCGCACCACCAAACGGGTGACAAGTGGTGCATCTATCCGATGTACGACTTTGCTCATCCAGTGTCTGATGCAATAGAAGGCATTACGCATTCATTGTGTACGCTTGAATTTGAAGATCATCGCCCATTTTATGATTGGGCTGTAGAAAAGACTGGCTTCGATATCCCACCGCGTCAATACGAGTTTAGTCGTCTGAATGTCGACCATACTATGACGAGTAAGCGTAAGCTGAAACAGCTGGTCGATGAAGGCATCGTCAGTGGCTGGGATGATCCCCGTATGCCGACGGTTGCTGGCATGCGCCGTCGTGGTTACACACCAGAGGGCTTGAGAGATTTCTGTGAGCGTGTGGGTGTGACCAAGGTTGATAGCGTTGTTGATTTTCGCTTATTAGAGTTTAGTATTCGTCAGTCATTAGAGACGACGACTGCGCGTGGTATGGCGGTATTAAAGCCGTTAAAAGTGACGATTACCAACTTTAGCGAGGCAGTCAGCAGTTGGGAGTCGCAAAAAGCTGATAGCGTCAATGCGCGCTTTGAAGACGAGACACAAACATTATGGTTGACGCAGCCAAAGCACCCCAATGTCGATATGGGAGAGCGTGAAATCCCATTTACTGAAACTATTTATATCGACCAAGGTGATTATGAGATCGAGCCACCAGCCGGATATAAGCGCTTGTCGCCACAAAAGCCAGAAATCCGACTGCGTAATACTTATGTGTTGGCCGTGAGCGAACATATCACCGATGAAAATGGCAATGTAGTGGAACTAAAAGCCACGATTGATCCGGCTACGTTGGGTAATAATCCAGAAGGACGCAAAGTTAAGGGTGTGATCCACTGGGTATCAGCGAATCAGGGCGTGCCAGCCACAGTGCGCCTGTATAAACAGCTATTTAGCGTTGAAGATCCAAGTAGTGTCGCTGACGTACATCAAGCTTTGAACGCGAACTCAATGACTGAACTTAACGCCGTGGTCGAACCCTCACTGGCAAATGCTGATGCTGGCACGCGTTTTCAGTTTGAACGTGAAGGCTACTTCATTTCGGACAGCGAAGAACACAGCAGCGATCAGCCGGTATTTAATCAAATCGTTAGTTTACGTGATAGCTACAAGCCTGCTTAAGCCACTGCTATTATTGGTGACATATTCAGCAGATTATGAACGATGATAACGTGCGGGTATCACCATTTGTAATATGCTATAAATGAGTCGTTCGGACAGAATTACGGTTTGGTCGTTTGGTTCATGCTTTAGCTATCTGCATACTTGGTTAGTAGTAAAACGAATAAAGGCATTACAATCTGTCACAAGACATTCATAACCAGTTTGTTAATATAAAGTGAGTTTTTTACTGATGTACTTAGGGCAATGGCAGCCACTGAGTACATCAATGATAATAATAGAGAGAGTTGTTATTTTTATACTTGAGCTTTTCACACGAGATTTTGTATGAATAAACATCAACACTCACCAAAACCATAAATCAAATAAGGAATTAAGCATGGCACATTTACGTTTAGGTGATGAAGCACCAAATTTTGATGCAACTACGACAGATGGCGATATCAATTTCCACGAGTGGGCAGGTGATAACTGGGTGGTATTCTTCTCACATCCGGCAGATTTCACGCCAGTTTGCACGACTGAGCTTGGCCGTGCCGCTGCCTTAAATGGCGAATTTCAAAAACGTGGTGTTAAGCCAATTTGTATCTCTGTTGACGGTATTGACGACCACCATGCGTGGGCAAAAGACATCGGCGAAACTCAGGGTACAGATCTAAATTTCCCAATCATTGCTGATCCAAACAAAGAAGTCGCCGAGTTATATGACATGATGCACCCAAATGCTGACAGTACGCACACCGTACGCAGTGTTTTCATCATTGATCCAAGCAAAAAGATTCGCTTGACGCTGACGTATCCAGCCAGCTGTGGCCGTAACTTTGACGAGATTATTCGTGTCATTGACGCAATACAATTGTCTGACGAATATAATGTCGCAACACCTGTAGACTGGAAAGATGGTGATGATGTGATTATCCCACCAAGCGTAAAAAACGAAGATATCGCTGCCAACTATCCAAAAGGTCACACAGAAGTTAAGCCGTATCTACGTACAACACCTGCACCTAATAAATAACTGGTGCGGTTTAACATTTTACCGCAGAAATCCCCTACCTCTAAGGTAGTGGGATGAATGCGT
>NZ_JAKDUI010000150.1 GCF_030457785.1 Psychrobacter sp.
CGCATTCATCCCACTACCTTAGAGGTAGGGGATTTCTGCGGTAAAATGTTAAAAGGTCAGTATTTGTTCAAACTCATGTACGTCAATGACCTCTGGTATCAGTGCCAGCTGAGAGGTGATATCAGCGGGCAACATGCCGTTAATCCAGCCGCTAAATACATCATCAGAAAGCCACGCTGCTGGTATGTCATATAGTTCAAGTGATTGAATCATTCCATATAATCGCGCGTCTGGCTGCATCAATAACCCAAAGACAGCTGCATCCAAATAGAGTTGTACCTCATGACCAAAAGTCGCGAGTGTCAATGCAAGCGCACAGCCTTCGTAGCTGCTCATCTCAGTCGGTGTCTGTAGCTGAATCAATAATTTCATGAGAAGTTCCTAGTCTAATGGATCGCTAGCGGGCATCGTTAAAACTGTATCAGACGGCAATTACTTTGCATCATCATGGCAAGGTCGCTAAGACCTACCAGTGTAAATCCTGTAGCAAGGTTGTCGCCACTGAGTTGGTGGCGTGCACTATTTTCTGTATCACTAATGCCGCGGCTTAGTGCCGTACTGACGCAGACGGGCAGCGCTAGCTGATACTTTTCAGCGAGCGCTTGCCACTCTTTGGTTAAATTGGTTTGGTCTGCTGATTGCCAACGTAAACGATTGGCCGTGTGTGCGCCGTCTCCATAAAAAAATATGTTTAATTTATCACTACTATTGGTGTCGTTGTTATTGGCGCTATTTTGCAGGAAAGCACGGGCATAACGCAGCGCTATATGCGCAAGTGGATGACTAGGATCGGCAGTCACCAGAAGCAATGGTATAGGTATCGTCATAGGATGTCTTATCAATCATTGATGCGAAAGTTATACATGCTACCTTGACTTCAATACAGTGGCAACTTGCATGCTTGTACTTATCATTCAGATGCTGTTTTATCATTAGGGCAAAGATATTTTTCTCAAGGCAGCAGATAACAGATTCACGAGCGCAGATTCCTCTGATGTGATTTTTTATATCGTTTTAACTGTCATCAAACTGTCAAATGCATCACGTAAGGTGAGGATATAAAAATACTAAATATGGAACTGACCATTGCAAGAAAAAACAGTGACGTTTGGCATATCAGGACGCCATTGCCAGTCTAAAGCACCATCAAATTATACCACTGTATTCTTTAATGAGCCCAAATGCATGATGAATTTTGATGACAAGATAGAAAAATTTTTACTCTAGCGTAAAGCCTATGGTAATTGACGACCATTTAACTCAAATCAGTGGCTATTATTCATCGGTCATAGATGAGCAAGCGTCTAGCCATGACTCAAATCAGTCGACAACTCTAGACATCACTAAAAAGCTAAATATCTTACTGATTACTGAAACTTGGTGGCCGGATGTGAACGGTGTGGCCATGAGCTTGCAGCGTATTATGCAACAAATGGCGAAGATGAACCATACAATCAGTATAATTCGACCCAAACCCAAGCAAATGGGCAATAAATATTTAAGCAACGACAATAGCAGCGCACAAGCGTTTGTTACAAACGATATCACTGTTAGTGGCATGACCATTCCTAAATACTCAGGTCAGCAATTTGGGTTGCCTTGTTACTTCCAAATTAAAAAAGCTTGTAAATCGATAAAGCCAGATATCGTACACATTGCAACAGAGGGGCCACTTGGCTTGGCTGCTTTAATGGCAGCAAAAAGTCTAAATATTCCTGTAACGACAGGGTATCACACGCAATTCCATAATTTTAGTGAACACTTCGGTTTGGGCGTGTTGTCAAAACCAATGATTGCTTATCTGAGATGGTTCCATAATGTATCGAAGGCGACTTGTGTTCCGAGCAAACAAACCTGTACTGACTTAGCTGACATTGGTTTTCAACGTTTGTATGAAGTAGGAAGAGGCGTCGACCAGGCTCAGTTCAATCCAGTGCACAGAAGTGACGGGTTAAGAGAGCAGTGGGGTGTACAGCCGGATCATACGGTATTGATGATGGTTAGTCGGCTGTCTCCAGAAAAAGGCATTGATTTGGTTATCCAGAGTTTTTATGCGTTACAAGAGAGTCAGCCACAACGAGTCGTGAAGCTTGTGATTGTAGGAGATGGGCCAGACCGTTCACGTTTAGAAGCGCTAGCGAAAAAAGGTGAGGGTGACAAAGGTGATGATGATGTCGTTTTTGCAGGTGCTCAAACGGGGCAGGCATTATCTGAATACTATGCTAGTGCCGATGCTTTTGTATTTGCCAGTCAGGTCGAAACTTTTGGCAATGTTGTGACGGAAGCGATGGCCAGTGGCTTGCCTGTTTATGCATTTAATGATGCAGCGGCAGCTATGTTGGTGACAGAAGGTAATGGCGGTATTGTTCCTCTAGGAGATAAGAAGGCATTTATCGCTATGGTCGCCAGCTTACCCAAGATGCAGCAATTGAACGTGCAAGGCAAGCAAGCAGTAGGCTGCGTTTCTGGTTTTTCGTGGCAGCGCCCTGCTAGTCAAATGCTAACCATGTTTCAGCATGCTATTGACGATAGAGTGGTACCGACTGAACAAAAGCAAGAGGTAACAGCCTAGTTTAAATGGCTAGACGGTGTAAATAGCTAGATGGAAAGGTGAATGAGAAAAATCACCACAGTTAGCGTAAATAGTATTCAAAACAGTGAAACATTAAGTGATAAGTATGAAGTTATATAAGCGTGATGAAAGGCCTAAGCCAACTGCATTAAGTATTAAACGGGAATGAACTGACCTGAGGGGGTAAGTTGTGAAACGTAATCGTGTCAAGCTATCAAAAAATAAAAAAATCATGCAGCCATTTGCACAAAACGCTCTTTTTCCCAAAAATCCAACGTTAGCTATTTACGTCAATCAATTTATCTTGTGGGATACCAGCCTATGTATCCACATAAACCGTTATTCAACAAACCAAATGATTGCCACCTTTTTTAAAACCATTAGCCGATTAGGCGATGGTTGGTTTTGGTATGCAATGTTGCTAACGGCTTTTGCCTTGCAGGGCACTGCGGCGATATTACCATTAGTGGTGACCATGCTTATTAGCGCAACGGGTCTGGCTGTTTATAAAATACTAAAAATAAAAACAGTACGACCAAGGCCTTACCAAGTTCATCAAGTGATAGTACTCGGTGAGCGACCATTAGATATGTTTAGTTTCCCATCTGGTCACACATTACAAGCTGTATTGTTTACGGCAACGCTTGGTAGTTATTTCCCGATGTTGTTACCAGTTATGTTGCCGTTTGCGATATTGGTTGCGATATCTCGTATTGTGCTGGGGTTACATTATCCAACAGACGTATTGATTGGTGCTGCTATTGGCTACGCATTGTCATTGTGGATGACTGACCTACATCAGTTTATTGCAAAAAGCTTGGTGGTTTTGGGTATATGATTGATTATTTGGTGATGGTTTTAGAAAAGTGTTTGATTTAGAGTGTGGGGAAGAGATAAAACAATGGATCAATCGGAGAAGGAAGGAGAATGAATGAAGGCCAAGTTTTTTGCGAAAAACTGTATTGGCGATTTGCATAACAGCTTCTTTGAGCTTGGCGATTGGTTGTAGTGATGGCATAGACATTGGCGTTGAAATTGATAAACGAATTACTAAAACAAACCCTCATGGATGTTGAGGGTTTGTTTTTTTTGCTTGTTCATTTTCATCATACTCAAGTATTTCGCTTTGAAACCTAAAATTAGTGTAACCTAGTGTGAGTAATCAGTATCAATGGTAAAGCATGCCATCATCAGTCTGTTAAATACAGATGGTAATCCGTGGGACTAGGCGTTTCTATATTCCGATGACTAGATTTCGATGACTAGAAGTTTTTGTGGTAGCTATTGACATGCGCCAGACAGTTACTTGATACTGTGACAGCCTCGTAAGAAAAATAGGACTTAGAGGCGAAGTTCACGTAGTCTTACCCATCTATGCAAGGAGTTTCGTTTTCTATGTTATCCGCTATGTCTTCACGCTCGACTCATGGTACAGAAAATTCGCCAACAGCAGAGCAGTTACAAATATTACAGACAGCGAGTGAATTTGCATATCGGATATGGGAGAATCGAACTAGCTCATGCCAGACGTTTTTACGAAGCTATCCGTTAGATCAAACCTTAACTCGTCAGCAAATTGATGACTTGATCCAAGATTATACTTTGGATGATAACTACCAACTTGCAGATGAGCCTCAGGTAATGAGTGGGCTTCGTAACTTACGTACATTATTGATGATGCGTTGGATATGGCAAGACGCTCTGCAAGCGATAACGTTGGATCAATTGACCGATGAACTTTCTGAGTTTGCCGATGGCTGTATCTCATTTGCTAAAGAATACACCTATAAAGGTTTGATTAGACAGTATGGTGAACCAACCTTCATCGACTCAAAGGGTCATGTACAAATAGATGACATGGCTATCATGGCTATGGGTAAGCTTGGGGCTCACGAGTTGAACCTATCAAGTGACATTGATCTTATTTTTATTCATAAAAAACGTGGTGAGACCAATGGTAATAAAGCCAATGGTACACGCAGTATCGACAACAAACGTTTTATGACACGCCTTGGTCAAGGCATTATCAAGTTACTGGATCAAAATACAGCTGACGGTTTCGTCTTTCGGGTAGATATGCGATTGCGGCCGTGGGGCGATGGTAGTGACTTAGCGATACATCTTTCCGCGTTACAAAAGTATTTTTCATTGCACGGCCGTGCATGGGAGCGTTTTGCGTGGTTAAAGGCAAATATTATTGGACAGGTAGATCAAGATTTTTACAATGATATTGAGTCGCTCATTAAGCCGTTCGTTTTTCGATATTATGTAGATTACAGTGCATTTTCGGCACTTAGAGAGATGAAATCTCTGATTCAGAACCAAGTAGCGCAGCGTGAGGACTTAGACAACATCAAGCTTGGCGCAGGTGGTATTAGGGATATCGAGTTTATCGTACAGGCCTTCCAGTTAATTTACGGAGGTAGACACACGCAGTTGCAGGTTAAATCCTGTTTGAAAGCGATGCAGGTGTTGCACGAATTTAACTACTTAGAGTCGACGACATATAACCAGCTACAAGCCGCCTATCGTTTTTTACGACGACTCGAACATGGTATTCAGGGAATCAATGACCAACAGACTCAACGTTTGCCGCATGATCCGCAATGGCAACATAATTTGGCTATCACACTCGGCTTTGATGATTGGAGTGCACTATTAACCACACTCAACCAACACCGAGAAAATGTAAACATACCGTTTGAACGTATGGTGATTGATCGGCAGGTAGCGAATGATGAAAATATCGAAGTTGATGCAAAAAGCATTGACGAGCAAGTTGAGCAGTTGAATGAGGTCTTAACGGAAGAAAACCGGCATCGGCTACGGAGCTTTTGGCAGTCAAAGTTGGTCAAAAATTTGAGCGATGAGGCGCGAGGGCGTTTAGACGACGCCTATCCTGTAGTGGTTCATGCCTTACTAGCTCACGAAGATAAACAGCTGGCAAATTCAGCCTTACCACGTCTGATCGATCTCCTCGAAGCGATTTGCCGTCGCTCTATTTATTTGGTAATGATTGCAGAAAACCCGAATGCAACGACTGAGCTGATTCCCATGTTATCAGCAAGTCCTTGGATAGCGAAAGAGCTAGCTCAATACCCTGTACTTTTAGACACTTTTTTACAGCAGCGATACCGTCATCTGCCAGACAAGGATGAATTGAGTGATATTTTACGTCAGCAGCTATTGCGTGTAGAGCCTGGTGATGAAGAAAAGCTACTTAGTGTCTTACGATTGTTTAAAAAGAACCAAATATTGGCAGTGGCCGCCGGAGATATATTGGCAGAGCGTCCAATTATGGAAGTCTCGGATTCATTGAGTTATATCGCAGCAGTGGTATTAGAAGCAGCACTAGATCGAGCCTTTGCAGAGATTGTCAGCCGCTATGGCTATCCTATCGGTCAAGACGGTGATCCTGTGACTGAAGCAGATTGTGGTTTTGCTATTATCGGCTACGGCAAGCTTGGCGGGTTAGAGCTATCGTATGCATCAGATTTAGATTTGGTGTTTTTACATAGAATCAAAGAGGGAGGCATGACCACTGGCGAAAAGTCAGTCAGTGGCATGAAGTTTGCCGCGCGTTTGGTGCAAAAGCTGATGAACTATCTCAACACCCAAACTCGAGATGGTCGTGTTTATGAGATTGATATGCGCCTGAGGCCTTCGGGAAATGCTGGCATGATGGTTGTATCTTACCATGCCTTTGAAACCTATCAGCTAGAAAAAGCATGGTCTTGGGAGCATCAAGCGTTGGTGCGTGCGCGCGCAGTTTGTGGTGATAGACGAGTGACAGCGCGCTTTTGTAATATTCGTCGAGACGTACTGGTGCTGCCGAGAACGATTGATCAAGTTCGTAATGAAGTCACCAGTATGCGTATCAAAATGCAAAAACACTTAGGTACTAGCCAGTGGCAACAGCAGAAAGCTGGTAAATTTCACCTTAAGCAGGACACTGGTGGCATCATTGATATTGAATTTTTGGCACAATTTGCGGTGTTGGCTTATTCGAACGAGCACCCAAGCTTGGCTAATTGGAGCGACAACGTACGTATTTTTGAAGAAGTTGCCTCACTTGGCATTTGGGAAAAGCAAGTTTGTCAGGATCTATCAGATGCTTATCTAAGAATCCGTGCGGCTACGCACAAGTTGGCACTGTCAGAACAGTCATTACTGGTTGATGATACATTGTGGAAAGAGACTCGCGCATTGGTTCAAGCTCAGTGGCAGCACTTGATGGGAGTGGATTCTGATGAGAAGTGATAGCAGCGGCTATTAGATTCTCGATAGCTATATCATGTGCAATCTCTGCAATGATATAATTGGCGACACTTCATTATTGCCAATGCTTGGCAATAATGAAGATATATTTTATCCGTAAAAATTGATGCGA
>NZ_JAKDUI010000151.1 GCF_030457785.1 Psychrobacter sp.
GTTGTTTTATGATGTTTGTCCTAACCATAACAATTTTATTTTGAACTGACTATAGTAGTTTGATTATAAGCGTGGAAAAGTATAGTGAGTATGCTTCAACTTATCGTTGGCAGCAGCAGGAGTTAGCAGTATTTCATTTAATACCACCAAGTCAAACACCTGATAAAATAGTTATATTGGAAGGCAATACCTCAGAGTATCGTGTGGCATTGCAAACGGCAGGTGAGCTAAATCATCTACAATCACGTATCTCTGATATTAAAGATATCGACCTGCCAGAGTACCTTGTTGGCTCAGGTAATGGTTCCAAAATTGATGTTGAAGAGCGCGTCAAAGAAGATGTTGTGCTATCCTATCTTTTTCAGACGGTCACGATCGATGATACTGTTTATCTGGTGCCTGATTTGGAAAAAATTGCGCATCAATTGGTTGATTTAAATAGCTAGCTTTCGGCAAGCAGTTCAATCATTAGGCTTATACATGGCTGGTTAAGGGTGTTGCTATTACCTGCTAGGTGAAGCGCCTGTCTTATCCATAAGCTGAGTGGTTGTAAATAGAGATAAGAGTAATAGGGCAGCTAATGAGTAATACAAATTCTAACTTGTCAAAATGGTCAGTGGCCAGTCGCTTGTTTCATTGGATCAGTGCCGCGTTGTTGCTGATTACTTGGGTAATGATGTTTCTGCACAATAATCTCGATGGCAGCCTTTATATTGGATTGCATAAATCTTTCGGGGTAAGCTTGCTGTTTTGGATGGTAGCGCGGGTCATCAACCGTATTTTTACTAAATCTCCACCGTTACCACCAATGCCAACATGGCAGGTATTGGTTTCTAAGTTATCGCATTTTTCTCTCTATGCGCTATTAATTGCTATGCCGATGGTTGGTATATTGATGTCTGTATATGGCGGTCGACCGGTCGATGTGTTTGGTCTATTTCAAATCCCTGTTTTCGTCTCGACAGATAGAGGATTGGCGCGTTTTTATAATGATGTACACGTGGATATCATTTGGCAGATGATTCTTGTTTTCACTGCACTACATATTGGTGCGGCTCTATATCATCAGTTTGTCAAAAAAGACAATCTACTTAGTCGTATGAAGTAAGCCGGCTGACTAGTAGCAGTCCGCGAATAAACACTTCACACATAAAGAAGCCCTAAACTATTGCTTAGGGCTTCTTTATGTGTGTCGATATCGTGGTTTGTAGCGTGTTCTTCACTCGTTTACTTTTGATGATCAGGCAAGCTGATATTCATCTCTAGTACATCTAGGCTTTCTTCAGATCGATGGTTTATATTGACATCGTCTATTTGCACACCGTTGACATACTTATTGACGACCTCTAAGATTTCACGTTTCATTTTCTCGATGCGGTCAACCGTTAAGCGGTTATTCAAGCGATTTTCGCTAGCAACAATTACCTTGAGGCGTTCAGTAGCTAAGTTAGCACTACCTGCATTACTACTGTCGTCAGTGCCAAACAGGCTACTCCAGAATCCTTTTTTCTTACTCATTATTAACCCCCAAACCAACGCTGTAGTAAGCTTTTTTTCTTCACATTTATATGACGTAATGGACGCTCTTCACCCAAAAAGCGCGCGACGATATCATCGTAACACTGTCCAGCTACCGAATCGTCATAATGAATTACTGGTTCACCGTGATTAGATGCTTCTAAAACTGAATGACTTTCAGGGATGACACCGAGTAGTGGTACCTTTAGGATATCATTAGAAATGGTGTCAATATCCATCATTTCTTGTGCAGCAGCGCGCTCGGCGTTATAGCGAGTAATGACCAGATGCTCACGGACAGAACCTTGGTCTTCAGTGACTTTTTTGGTCTGGCTTTGCAAAATGCCAATGATGCGATCAGAGTCACGCACAGATGATATCTCAGGATTGGTAACGATGATTGCTTCATCTGCGTGATACATCGCTAGCTGCGCGCCACGTTCGATGCCAGCAGGTGAATCGCAGATGATATAGTCAAACTGTTTAGACAGTTCGGACATAACTTCTGAAACACCATCATCCGTCAGTGCATCTTTATCACGTGTTTGACTGGCGGGCAGGATATACAGGTTTTCAAGCTGCTTGTCTTTAACAAGTGCTTGAGACAATCGTGCGTTGCCGTTGATGACGTCAACAAAGTCGTAAACAATTCGGTTTTCACAACCCATGATGAGGTCTAGATTTCGTAGACCTACATCAAAATCAATAACGACCGTCTTATAGCCACGCAATGCTAAACCGGCGGCAAAAGAGGCGCTAGTTGTGGTTTTGCCCACACCGCCTTTACCTGAAGTGATTACAACTATCTTCGCCACAATGGCACACTCCTATGAATCAATGGGATATCAATTATATAAAATAGCTCACAAATTGTATTCGTTAAATAACATATATGCACTACCTTCGGAGCTAGCCTAGCACAGATAAACAAAAATTTGTAGTATGTCTATACTAGGTTTTGCGGTTAATTCAATTAACAGTCATTTAAATGACTCAAAACTGACCAAAAGTTGTCACATCGTTAGTTAATATTTCAATACTGTTGGTGCTATTTTGCCTGGTTTGGTGATAGTTTATTCTATCTCACTTTTATCACCGTTATCAAAATGAGAGGGCATCTAAAACATTTGTTCTTGCGAACATTCAACGAGTTGGTCGTGTTCTTTGGTGCTTACATAATCAATCTGTTTGGCCAATGTAAATAGTGGCAGAGTCAGCCAGTCATAATAGAAGAGTTTTGTTAAATAAGCTTACAGTAGTATCAATCTTAGCTGTATTCATTCAAGGCGTTTATATGCCTTTTTATTTTGTCCATATTTCTACAGTAGCATTTACTACTTGTGAGTAGCATGTATGAGGTGAAATCCACTCATCACTACCACGCACTACTATATAGTCTCAAAGAAGCAAAATAGTTCCAAAGAGGCAGATTAGGCATCGTCCATGACGGTGAATACTAAGCCTTCATCTTCTACAAATCTCACTTGTACAGACTTATCGATAACATGTTCGGGTAAGTTGTCTCGCAAACAGTAAGTACCGGCGACCGATACCAATGAAGGATTGAAGACTTGGCAAAAGATTCGAGCGTCTTTGTCGCCAGTTGCCCCTGCCACCAGTCGCCCCTGGGCGCGACCGTAGACATGCAGGCTGTTATCGGTTATTGCTTCAGCGCCATTATTGACACTGTTAGTCAAAATCAAATCACCACCAACGTGATTGAGACTTTGTCCTGAGCGTAACATTTGGTCATAGATGAGACTGGTAATGTGTTCAGTAGGTACTACTGCGTCAGTGACTGTCTCGTTGTTTGAAGTCGCGTCCGTGGATGCTGAGGCTGTATTTTGACTTTCTGAAATTTTACGAGTCTGCGCGGTGGCTGTTTTGTTGGGTACAATGCGTTCGATACGCTTGCCATCGCTAGGAAATATGGCTAAGCGCAGTTCGAGGGCTTGAGAGTCTAGCACACCAGTGACGACACCGATCGGCTGCAGCCCCCATGACCATAAGAGCTCTACCAACGCAGATAGGTCCTGTTCAACATCACTATCGATAAGTACAGGGATGTTGCTAGACTTGTTGCTAAGTGAATTTGTAAGTTGGGTTTCGATAGCAGCTAGATCATCCGTGTTGAAATGCAGACGCGAAAAAGTCAGCATTTTGCCAAAGAATGCTAACGCTGGCTTATTGTTTGAGTCTTGGATGTCATTATCTGAAACTGTCATATATAAATCCTCAAGAGATAATCTTGTCGCTGTCGGTGCATTGATATTTTGTTATTGATTCATACGGTGGGTTTTATTACTTGGCCATGTTGTTTTTATTATTTAGTCATATTACTACTACGAATCACAGGTGGAGCATATCTTGATGCTTCCATTGCTGTACTTTTACTTGTGCTTCAAATTCAATCAAGCCGTCTTCAATGATACTCGATACAAGGCTATCTAGCGCGCTATCATCGGTATCTATTTGTGCAACACCGTTGGCAATGGCGACCATCAATGCATCGAGGTGCTTGGGATCTAGTAGTCGTTTATTAAGGGCGTAGACAACGTTTTCGCCTATATTGTGTCCCACATACTGAAGTTGTGATTCAATCAAGTTGCCAGCAATAGGTATCATGCGTAGATAACGGCGCAGTTCAGGCGTATTGGCTAAGCCTTCCTCGATAGCGCTGCCCATCTCACTGGCTAGTATGCTGCCGCCACCTGAGGATGTCGTCAGTTCTTGTAATTTTGGTACTAGCTCTGCGCGTAGCAATGATAATAATACAGCCTCAATTTCATCACGGTTACGGGCGATGGTTGATTCGATAAAAGATTTGTGGGCTTCAGGATTGGTTAGTTGCTGCCTAAAATTGTCGATGGCCGTCAATATGACACGGTCAGACAACTCTTCTAATATCATATCGATATAGAACTTAATGCGATTAATCCATGCCTCTGGCAGTACTTGGTAGCCAAGTTGATACAACCGTCGACCGATGATAACTGCTCGAAACAACCGCAAGGCTCGCAGCTGTGGAAAACAGCCTAACACCTCATACCAATGAACGAAAGGAAAAAAGAACCAGCGATAATAGGTTTTTTGTTGTATCGCAATCGCCCAGCGTACGGTTAATTCAAAGATTAAAAATAGGGTAAAGAATCCGCCAGCAGTACGTAGTGGCTCGTGCAAAGTGTTTTGGTACCAGCTCAGCGCATCACCAGCAGTCAGCCATGCAGCCATCTGATTCATAAAACCACTCATCAATATAGCATCGAGACTGATCAGAAATAAATCGACACTGATGATGATAAGCATAAAAATTTCATAAGCTAGCTTTGTTCGGCTTGGCTTAGGACGTTCGTCTCTTGGTGGCTGCTTATCAGGCAAGTTAGTTGACTGGTCTCGCACGGGCGTTGGGTTTAGATGTGAGGTATCAGTAGCAGAGGCGGGCACAGTCAAACCTTATTAATGATGAATGGCACAAAGAGTTAAGTAGCACAAAGACGTATATAAAAGATGATTCAATCATCATCAAAGCAGCATGAGCTGATAATTATTTACATTATCAACGAATAGCGCTAAAAAACAACCCATCTTTCATTCATTATAATTATGCATCGTCACTCATAAGCTTACTCTTCATCATAATTATAGCGCTTCAGCAGTATTCTGTTATGAAAACGAGAAGTTGTGATGAAGTGCTGTATTAACGAGGTGTTATGTGCTTTTGTTATGATCTGGCGCTCGCTATGGCTTGGCCCTAAAGCGCACCCTCATTTTTATCGCTATTTGTAAAATGAGGATATGCTCTAGTTTACTCATCGCAAGTACTTGGGTTTGACGTTATGCTTTTGAGGTGTTGGTGTTGGTGTTGGTGTTGGTGTTGGTGTTGTTTTCAAATTCCGCCAGCATGTTGCTTATTCGTTGATCCTTTTCGTGCCAGACTTGTTCGACCCAATCAAACATTTGCTGCTTTACCTCTGCATCTTTTTCATAGCCGCCATTTTGAATGCCAGCGAATAACGGGTCAGGCATTTTTAGATACCTGACGTCGACACCAAGACGCTTGATATTACCCTTCCACAGGTCGCTGTAAGTTGGGCTGCCATCAGGGTAAACGATGGTCATATCTAGCAAGCCATCAACCTCTGACCCTAGCGCACTGATAGCTAGGGATAAGCCGCCTGCGCGTGGTTTTAGTAAATGCGTATAAGGAGACTGTTGCTGAGCATGTTTGCTGCTGGTAAAGCGCGTGCCTTCTAGATAGTTTAGTAACGTGAAAGGCTTGTCCTTTAACAACTCACAGGCACGTTTTGCTTCTTCTATGTCTTTGCCTTTTAAGGACGGATTTTTTGCGACAGCTTCTTTCGAGTGTCGGCGCATCATTGGGAAGTCTAAAAAGTAAAAAGCCTGACCGACAATAGGAATATAAATCAGCTCAAACTTGGTAAAAAAGCGTGTCAATGGTAGGCGGTTTTCGCTGATGTACTGCACGATACTGGTATCGACCCAAGATTGATGATTACTCACTAGGAGGTACTTTCCATCGGTATGAACATCATCTGGCAGGCTGATACGCCAGTCTTTGCGTGGTAGCATATTATCGATTAAAGCATTATTGCTGCTGATCCAGTGATTGGCAATTTTGATAACAGTCTTATCGGCGATGGGCGCACCAGTGATAATTTTTCCGACACCCATTAACCATAAAGGAATACTACCGCCGAAGCTATTGGCAGCAATCACGCCAGTTGCTGTGGCAAGCGATACGGCCTTTCCTAACGTGGGAGAGCGTTTGTGCATTTTTTTTATAGTAGATGTCAGTCGCATGCTAAATCCTTTTTGGTCAGTCTTATCGAGGTGCGAGAAATATAATAGTCTATTCCTACCGTTGATTTTATTAAATGATTTAAGGTAGTTTGTATTTATAGATGAATCAGTTAAGTAGCAATATAGAATCGAACAAGAAAGTCGCTTTGTCATGTTGCTTTAACATGTCGCTTCGTCATTAGAGCGGATTTGATGATTCGATCGTGTATAGCAGACAGAGCCTGCGTTTTAGATGCCCCAAAGAAAAATCCCATTCGCAGTTGTTCGTATTGTTTACTTTCTTTCTATTCTCATCGCTCATTTTTCTTCGAACCAATTTTAGCAGAAACTAACCATGGTGTATGAAGGGAAACGTGACTTGTAATAACAAGTTTCAGAACAGGGCAATAGGCATTAATGTAGGCGCTGTCACTAATGAGTATATATTCTGCATTTTCTATACATAGATTTGACAAAATATTACATTTTGCTATGTTGTAATTGCCATACTAGCAGTTAGCAGTTAGCAGTTAGCAGTTAGCAGTTAGCAGTTAGCAGTTAGCAGTTAGCAG
>NZ_JAKDUI010000152.1 GCF_030457785.1 Psychrobacter sp.
CAGGGCAGGATTGGTATCAGTAACTAACATAATTAAAACGTTTATTTATTTTAAGCACTGACCGAGCCGGATAGCCTTAGCAATATTCCTAGCAGTGATCTCAACATTGTTATGCGCTTGGCCGAGGATTTTTTCGATGGTATCTGCTTTTTGAATACTTGGCATGATGATGTCAAATTGATTGATTTGTGTTGGTGTGAGCTCATCCACACTGCCACAAATAGCAACAACGGGTGTATGAGCGGCTTTTGCGATTTGACTGATACTTCCTGCCACCTTACCCATGGCAGTTTGCGCATCAAGCTTGCCTTCACCGGTGACGACCAGATCTGCATGAGCAATATGCTCTGCTAAATTAGCAGCTTCAGCAACTGTGTGAAAGCCTGATTTTAACTGAGCCCCGAAAAAGCTCATCAACGCATAACCAAGACCACCTGCTGCTCCAGCGCCTTCCACTTCACGACAGTCCTGATAGCCGCTTTTGTCACAGATGTTGGCAAAGTGATTTAAGGCGTCGTCTAGTGCAGCGACTTGCGTTGCACTTGCGCCTTTTTGAGGACCGAATATCGCACTGGCACCTTGCTGACCACATAAAGGGTTGGTGACATCGCAAGCCACTTCAAACACAGTGTTCAATACTTTCAGGTGAAAACTTTTACCATCGATTTTATGTAATCTAGCAAGCTCGCCACCACCTTGGGATAATGTGTGGTTATCACTATCATAGAATGACATACCTAGTGCCGTGAGCATGCCATGTCCTGCATCATTGGTTGCGCTGCCACCCAAACCGATAATAATCCGTTTGGCGCCTTCGTCCAATGCATCAACGATTAGTTCACCGACTCCGTAACTACTAGCCACAACTGGATTTCGTTCTGCTGACGTTAGTAAGTGTAGCCCGCAGGCTTGGGCGATTTCGATAACGGCTGTTGCATCGGGTAATAATAAGTATTTTGCCGTGATGGGTCTCATTAAGGGGTCGTTGACGACGACTTCTTTCCAGTGCCCGCCTAACGTATAAGACAATACGTCAGACGTGCCTTCACCGCCATCAGCCATGGGAAGTAGCGTGTAGTCTGCATCAGGAAATACTTGATTAAAACCAGACTGAATGGCTTGGCAAACATCTAATGCTTCTAAGCTTTCTTTAAATGAGTCAGGAGCGATTAAAATTTTCATAAATATCTCTTTGAATATCTTCTGGCGTTTTTAATATCTTTAATAGCTCGTTAAATAAACATCAAGGTCAATAACCAGATGAAGACAATGCTGGTTACACCTTGGATACCAGTAGCTATCGAATGGGCTTTATAAGCCTGTGCCACACTCATACGGCTAAACTGACCAACAATCCAAAAAAAGCTGTCATTAGCATGTGAGATAGTCATAGCACCAGCGCCAATGGCCATCACACAAAACACGCGACCAAGTTCACTGTCGAGACCAATTTGATCCAACAATGGCGCTACCATTGAAGAAGTGGTGACAAGTGCTACTGTCGTTGATCCTTGCGCAGTTTTCAGTGCGGCAGACACGATAAATGGCATAAATATGCCCAATCCCAGCGCTGATAAGGTCGTGCCTAAGTAATCGCCAATTGGTGTGACTTTCAACATAGCACCAAATGCACCACCTGCACCAGTAATCAATAGAATAGGCGCTGCTACCACCAAACCCTGTGAAATACTATCACTGATTTGCTCCTTTCTTTGTTCTGTATTAATAAGTAAAAAAGACAAAAACAAGCCGATGAGTAGTGCAGTAAGTGGATTACCAACGAATACTAGTATCTCTGTCAGTATACCGCTGCCAAATGGCGCCCCAGGAAAGTTAGCAACAGAAGACAAGCAGATTAGTATAATAGGAACGAGGATGGGTAAAAACGCCATTGTTGTTGATGGCATATTACTATAGTCATTGCGGGTTTTCATACTCTCAGGTACTGGCGCATCGAGTGCATCTATATTGTCAGGGGCGATATTTAGGAAGCGGTTTGACCACCACCAGCCTGCCAATACAGCAACTGCTGTCACGACCACACCCACCATGATGACAAGCCCTAGATTAGACTCTAGTCCTAAGTTTCCTGCTGCTGCAATTGGACCAGGAGTTGGTGGAACAAAGGTATGTGTGGCGTATAAACCAGTGGCTAAAGCGATACTCATTGCCACACTAGATACCTGTAAACGTTCAGCCAACGACTCCTTTAGCGAGTTCAAAATGATATAGCCAGAATCACAGAATACTGGTATCGAGACAACGGAACCAACGATAGACATGGTTAAAGTAGGAAAGCGTGGTCCCAAAACTTTGATAACAGATTCTGCCATGACGATAGCTGCGCCTGTTCTTTCTAGAATGAGTCCGATAATAGTTCCAAATACGATCACAAGGCCAATATAGCCTAAAATTCCGCCAAAGCCATCCGAGATAGTTTTAGAAACTGTGTTGAGGGGTACTTGATAGAACAGCGCTACCAAAAAAGCGGATAGTATCAGTACTAAAAAAGGATGCCACTTTAACTTTGCAGTAGCAAAAATAATAAAAAGAATGGTGAGCACAAGCCAAAATACGATCATTACGGTCTCTATATGTCTGGATTATTTAGGTATCAATCGTGATATGAAATTTGAAAGGGGCATATTCTATAGTAAGTCGGTACTATTCGGAAACCCGTTTGGCAATATTTTCAGCTTGACTATATTTTTGATACTGGCGAAACAATGATACTCTGCTAGTATGTGAGTACTACATCTAGCTGCCTTAGGACACTTTTCTTGATTACATTTACCGCGCCTACGATACCCAGTATTAACAATAATAATCTGAAGCTACAGTTACAAAAAATTATAGACTGCAAAACCAAACCACTGGGTGCGTTGGGGCGGATCGAGACACTTGCGCTACAGTTAGGTATGATTCAGGGTACTACCTCGCCTCAGATATGTGAGCCTCAGATATTGGTCTTTGCTGCTGATCATGGTTTGACCAAGCATGGTACCTCAGCATATCCGAGTGCGGTGACCACGCAAATGGTCTATAATTTTTTGCAAGGCGGTGCAGCGATAAATGTGCTGGCACGTCAGCATGGTATTGAACTGAAAGTTGTCGATGCTGGTGTCGATTCTGATATAGGCGCTGATATAAATGCTTATCCACAATTACTTGATTACAAGGTGCGGTATGGTAGCCGTGATGCGCTTGTCGAAACTGCTATGACAGAAAACGAATGCCTCACAGCAATAAAAAATGGTATGAAGGTGATTGAGGGGTTAGCGGGTAATCTATTGATTGTCGGAGAAATGGGCATTGGTAACACTTCGGCGGCGAGCCTCCTGTTGGCAAGACTGGGTGACCTAGCTATTGATGACTGTATTGGTCGTGGTACCGGTCTCGATGATGCTGGATTGACACATAAGTGTCATGTCCTAACACAAGTATTGGAACGTCATCACGATGCAAAAACTCCTTTTTCAGCGCTTACAGCGCTGGGTGGATTAGAGATTGCAACAATGGTGGGTGCATTTATTCAGGCGGCCAGTGAGCGGCGTATTCTGTTGATTGATGGTTTTATCGCTAGTAGTGCTTTATTGGTGGCCGATCGCCTAGCAGCCGGTGTTGCTCAGTATGCTATTTTTGCCCATCACTCAGTCGAACCAGGGCATGTGCATTTGCTGAATTTGCTAAATGCGGAGCCGTTACTCGATATGGGGTTACGGTTGGGCGAGGGTAGTGGTGCTGCACTTGCGTATCCGTTGGTGCAGTCAGCATGCGCTATTATTAATGAGATGGCCATCTTTAGTGATGCAGGCATTAGTGGACAAGAGAAATAATGTCACAGCCATTTAATCAATCAGACTCGTCGAAAAAGTCGTCACCCAAATCAATTACTGCACAAATCATAAAGCAAGAATGGACATTATTTTTGGTTGCTATTCAGTTTTTGACCAGAATGCCTGTGCCTTCCTTTAAACAATACGATCCGCAGTGGTTACACCAAAGCAGCCGTTATTTTCCTGCTGTTGGCTTGCTAGTTGGTGTGCTATGCGCTGGCGTCTTTTGGCTTGGTAGCTTGTTATTTACACCGCTAGTTGCCGCCGTGTTGAGCACTGCTTTTGGCATCAAACTCACTGGTGCTTTTCACGAGGATGGTCTTGCTGATAGCTGTGATGGCTTAGGCGGTGGTCTGACACGTGAGCGTACGCTGACCATCATGAAGGACTCACGATTGGGCACGTACGGTGTTTTAGGTTTGGTATCAGCGTTATTACTGAAAATTAGCTTGCTAGCAGCCATGCCGCCACAGGTTGCGGCGGTCGCACTTATTATTGGTCATACCGCCTCACGTTTATTGTGCATTAGCTTGTTGATCTTATTGCCCTATGGCGGAGAGATAGCGCATGCTAAGGCCAAACCTATGGCTCAACAACTCACACCGTCGCAGTGGCTGTTTGGCAGTGGATGGTTACTTGTGGCAGGTATCTTGCTGATGGTTTGCTTACCTGACACTTTACAGCAGATCAGTATTATTCAGTGGTTGACGGCATTGATATTCGCGTTACTCGCTACTGGCTATATGGAGCGCCTACTATCTAGGCGTCTGGGCGGCTATACAGGTGACGGGTTGGGAGCGACGCAGCAGCTCAGTGAAGTTGCTATTTATATGGGACTGGCCGCTTCTCTATCGATTGTTTAAATCAGATGTTTACGTTATAAAAAATACGGGAAGTCCATTATTAATGACTATTCACATTTGGCGCCATCCTAAACCCAAAGCTGCTGACGGCATCTGTATTGGACAAGAAGATATAGCAGTAGACAGACGTAAAATAAAGCGTCTTGCCAATCGCATCGAGCGCTTTGTCCGTTTGCATAAATTACCGAAAGTTATTTGGGTAAGCCCATTGCAACGCTCGCTAAAAATTGGGGAGGTGTTGGCCGAACGTGGTTTTACCTGCCTAGTTGCTGCTGAACTGTCTGAAATCAACTTTGGGGACTGGGATGGGCGACCTTGGTCAACAATTAGCAAACGAGAGATTGATAATTGGTGCAGTGACTTTGCACACTTCGCTCCTACCAACGGAGAGAGTTTGCAGCAGTTATTTGATCGAGTCGTGAGTTGGTCGCAGACAACGTCGTCGACACTAGAGGGTAAGCCAATACTTGCTGTTGGTCATGCAGGTTGGATAAACGCAGCCAAATTGATTGACTCTGGACAAGGAATACCAGAAACAGCAGATCAGTGGCCGTCTGCAGTTGGATATGGAGAGTACAGTCAACTGAGACTATAAATTTCAACGACTATAAGTTTCAACGACTATAAGTTTCAACGACTATAAGTTTCAACGATTATAAGTTTCAACTAAATGGTGGTGAGTCACGGCGACGTCGCAAATAAGTGTCGTAAATAAGTAAGGCAAAAAATGATGGGGTGACTAGAAGTGTCCAATGCGCCTTGATTTTCTGACAAAAAAAACCAGCAACATAGCGTTACTGGTTTTTTTTTGACTAAACGTAAGCGTTCTAAAGATTACTCTTCAGAAAAATCTTCGTTTTCGTCTGCAACATCTTCTTCAGCTGCATCTTCGTCGTCACCATCTTCAGAAAGAATGGTTACTAAGATGTTAGTGCTAACGTCATGGTGTAGCTGAATATCAACATTGTATTCGCCAATTTGACGTAGAGTGCCTTCAGGTAGCTTGATTTCAGCGCGGTCAACTTCTAGACCCGAGTTAGTCAATGCTTCAGCAATATCGCGAGTACCGATAGAACCAAATAGCTTGCCTTCATCACCTGATTTAGCACGCATGATGACATTAACGTCTGTTAATGCGTCAGCACGCTGTTGAGCTTCTGCGATTTCTTTTGCTTCTTCAGCTTCAAGCTCAGCACGACGTGCTTCGAACTTTTCAACGTTAGCTTTAGTAGCAGGTAGCGCTTTGCCCTGTGGGATAAGAAAGTTACGACCGTAACCTGGTTTTACATCGACAGTTTCACCGAGTTTACCAAGGTTGACGATACGCTGTAACAAAATAATTTGCATGAGTCATTCCTAGTTAACGGTTAAATTACTGATGGTTGTCAGTATACGGAAGTAGCGAAAGGTAACGAGCTTGCTTGATAGCAGTGGCTAGTTGACGCTGATATTTAGTAGACGTACCGGTAATGCGGCTTGGTACGATTTTACCATTATCACTGATGTACTGTTTTAGCAATTCAACATCTTTGTAATCGATGTGAGTGATGCCTTCAGCAGTGAAACGGCAGAATTTGCGACGGCGATAGAAACGTGCCATGAGTATTCTCCTTTAATTAGTCTTCACTGTTGTCGTCGTTTTCACGATTGTCTGGACGACGAGTAGTTGCTTTGCGTGCGCGTTTTTCATCGGCATTCTTGGCTAACTGTGACTCTTCAGTGATAGCTTCGTCACGGCGTATAACTAGACTACGAATAATCGCGTCGTTATAGCGGAATAATTCTTCAAGTTCAGCTAAGGTCTCACCGTCAGTTTCTACGTTGAAAAGAACGTAATGAGCTTTATGAATCTTGTTGATTGGATAAGCCAGTTGACGACGGCCCCAATCTTCTAAACGGTGGATAACACCGTTGTTGTCTTGAACTAACTTAATGTAGCGCTCAACCATGCCAACCACTTGGTCGCTTTGGTCTGGGTGTACAAGTAACACCAGTTCGTAATGTCGCATTATGACTCCTTACGGATTAGTAGCTATTAACCCTATGTTAATAGCAAGGAGATTTATAAGGTAAGCCTGATTCTGTTGAAAGTATAATAATATATACTAGAATAAGCTTAGTTTA